>NZ_DAINST010000072.1:13847-15948 GCF_036741115.1 Dietzia sp. | reverse complement strand
CCGCGGCGCGGTCCTCGAGGAACGGGCGGAACGTGTCCATGAACCGCTCCTTCTCGTCCTGCTTGGGCGTCCCCGCGGAGCCCGAGGGCAGGTAGAGGCTCGCGATGCGCACCTTCTCCTTCTTGCCTGGGCCGGAGAATACGGCCTCGATATAGCGCCCGGAATCGGCGAACTCCGGATCCCCATACCCGATGACGACGTCCTCCGGCTTCTCTTTGGAGAGCAAGCCCACGCCCGCGCGGCCCTTCGCCGCGGCGGGTGCGACTACGAGGTGCCAGCCGTTCTCCAGCGCAGGCTCGAGCGCCTTCTCCGCCTGCTCCTCGGTGGCGCGGACTTCCTGCATGCACACCACATCGACCCCGGACTCCTCTAGCCACGGGAGCATGCCGGGATTGCGCTCGTTGCGCTCCTTGACCGCTGCGCGGATTCCGTTGACATTGACGGTGGCGACCTTGACACTCATGGCCCCACCCTAGCGACGGGCCCTGACAGTGATCAGCAGGGCGAGGTGAACTCGGCGGTGTCGCCGAGGATCCGGGGGTTGCCTCCATAGGTCGCGGCCGCCGCGCACAAGGCGGCGGAATCGTGGCCGTAGTCGGTGACGATCGGATACACACGCGCCCCGTCGACGACCCCGCGGATCGACGGGCAAGATCCGGGCACGAGGTATTGCGCCTGGCCTGGCGCTTCCGCGAGCGCCTGGGCGATCTGGCCCTGGGGATCGGGCGTGTTGTCCGACACAGACGTCGAGATGAGGATGTTTCGCCCGTCGCAGGGCAGCGTGCTGATCGTGACCCGGCCGCCTCCCGGCAGCTGGACCGAGTTGATCGTGTGGCCGGGACCGTCCTGCGCATCGGAGCCGGAATCCTGCGGCTGCGCGTACACGGTGGTGGTTTCCGGGGCGGCGGAGGACGAGGGCTGCTCGGTCACGGTGGTCGCGCCGGACGATGGCATAGCCGGGGTGGTCGTCGACGTGACCGCGGCGGCCTGTGCGCCGTCCGGACCGTCCGAACCACCCGAATCGCGCGAGGACGTGAGCCACCAGATGCCGCCGCCGACGAGCGCGACCACGGCGAGAGTGGCGACCACGGCGATCGCGGCGGTACGGCCAGTGTGGCCGGTGCCGCCGGAGCTTCCCGAGCCGGAAGAAGACCACGGGCCGTTCCCGTAGCCGTAGCCGCCGTCGCCCTGGTAACCGCTGCCGGGACCGGCCGTTCCGCCAGGACGCCCGCCCGCCTGTCGGCCAGAAGCCGCCGGGGAATCTTCCCAGCCGTAGTAGTCGTCGCTCGCCATGTGCCCCTCCCCCGGAGGGCACGGCCCTCCACCCCTCGTGCCAGGCACGCGGATTACCAACGGTGTTTACGGCGTCTATCTTCGCCTACACCGGGACGGAGGGCGAGCGTTTCGGGCGAAAGTCTAGTCGTCGGCGACGGCGTGCTCGACGAGTTCATGCGACCTTCGCGCTCGGCGTGCGAAGAGAACGGTCGGCAGGGCGATCGCGAAGCCGAGGAGCGCGAGACCAACGGCGACGACCGCCGGAGCCCTGTAGCCCCAGCCCGCAGCGATGATCGCTCCGCCGAGCCAAGCCCCCAGTGCGTTGGCGGCGTTGAGCGCGGAGTGGTTGAGGGCGGCGGCCAGCGTCTGTCCGCGGCCCGCCCACTGCATGAGGCGTGCCTGCAGCGCGGGGATCACCACGGAGGTGGCGGTGCCGACGAGGAAAAGGGCGATGACCGCCGTCACGGGATTGGGGGTCGCGAAGTAGAAGACGGCGAGCATCGCCGCGATGACGGCGATCCCCACGACCACCGTGCGGTCGAGGTTGCGGTCGGCGAGCGCACCGCCGATGAGACCGCCGATAACCATCCCCACGCCGTAGAGCGCGAGCACGCCCGGCATCGCCTCGCGCGGCACGCCCGAGACCTCGACGAGCGTCCACTGGATGTACGAATAGATCGCGAAGAGGCCCCCGAAGCCCACTGCACCCATCGCGAGGGTAAGCAGGACCTGCGGCTGCTTCAGCGACGAGAGCTCGTCGGCGACGGAGACCGGCTCGAGCGCGGTCGGCGCGGGAACGAACAGCGCGATGGCCACGAAAGTCAGC
>NZ_DAINST010000072.1:0-13837 GCF_036741115.1 Dietzia sp. | reverse complement strand
TCAGCGCCCCGATGCCCGCGACCACCCCGAACGCCCACTGCCAGCCCACGTTGTCGCCGAGGAAGGTTGCTCCCGGAACGCCGACGACGTTTGCGACGGACAGACCGAGGAGCACGAGCGACACCGCCCGGGCCTCGCGCCCTTTCCCCGCCATCGATGCTGCCACGAGGC
Source organism: Dietzia sp. (assembly GCF_036741115.1). Lineage (NCBI taxonomy): Bacteria > Bacillati > Actinomycetota > Actinomycetes > Mycobacteriales > Dietziaceae > Dietzia > Dietzia sp. The sequence goes on along the minus strand of NZ_DAINST010000072.1, from coordinate 13,666 downwards.
ACGCGGCGCCGAAGTACGCGCCGTGCGGCACGCCTGCGAGGAAGCGCGCGGCGGTGAGCAGCGGCAACGAAGTGGCCAGCGCGGAGGCGCCGTTGCCGAGGATGAACAGCGCGACGAGCCCGAGCAGAAGGGTTTTGCGCGGCACCCGCGCGGCGGCCACGGTGAGCAGCGGCGCGCCGATCACGACGCCGAGCGCGTACGCGGAGATCACCACGCCGGTCTCGGCCTCGGTGGTCCCGAAGCCGTCGGCGATCGCGCGCAGCAGGCCCATAGACGCGAACTCGGTGACGCCGATGCCGAAACCGCCCAACGCGAGTGCCGTGATGGCGATGGCGAGGCGCGGTGGCGAGAGGGTACTAGTCTGCGGCTGGGTATCGGTCACCCGGCAACGCTAGAGCGGCCGGGGAGAGCTATGCCAGCGAGGTCCGCACACCCCACCCGCCCATCCCACCCGTGTGTGACGGCGATCATCCGTGCCTCCCCTGTCGGCGCGCTTCGCCGCCGGTCCGGGCCGGGTGGGCCCGGGCCGGCCCGCTACGAGCCGAAGGGCGCCCCGCCGCCGCTCGAGCCGAGCGGAAGCGAGCCGAGTGCATCGGGGACGGGCACGCCGGCTCCGGTGACCTTGAGCCCGTAGACCGCGGCCTCCTGGGCGGCCCCCTGCTCGTGGCCGATCGACAGGGTCAGTTCGTACTGGCCCTCCGCGAGTCCCGCGGGAAGGACCACGGTGTAGTTCGGCTCGCTGGAGGCACCCGCGGCGACCGAGGCCGGGAGCGTCGGGGAGTCCGCGCCGAAGGCGAAGTCCGCGTCCGCGCCCGGTGCCGAGCGAAGGAGCACGGGGACGGGCTGCTTGTCCGGGCCGGTGATCGACGCCCAGACGACGCCGTCGTAGGCCTGCCCTGTGGAGCGCAGTGCGGCCGGCACGTAGAGCGTCGGCGCACCTGTCATGTCGGTGAGCGTGGCATCTCCACGGCGGTCGAGCCGCACCGGGAGGTTCACCGACGGATCGGTGGGCCGCTCGGTCGACGGGGTCCCGTCGGCCCCCACCGCGGGCCAGCCGTCGACCCAGTCGAGCCTGTCCACAAGGAGCTGGCGGCGCTGGATCCCGTTGGGGAGCGTCGCCTGCCCGCGGGGCGCGGCGTGGTAGATCATCCAGTCCTGGCCCTGGTCGTCGGTGACCACATCGGGGTGCCCCGGGCCGACCCAGGCGGCGTTGCCGGCGAGGACGGTGTCGCCGCCGCCTTCTCGCAGGTCCGTGCCCTGCTTGTCCGTGAACGGGCCGAGCGGGTCCGCGCTCCTGCCCGCAACCACGTGGTACCGAGAATCCTCGCCGGTGCAGCAGTTTCCCTGGGAGAGGAAGAGATAGCTGGAGTCCCCGCGGCGGACCAGCTCGGGCGCTTCCGAGCCCTCGCCAGCGACCTCGACGGGTTCGCCGGCGAGCTCGGTCCCCTCTGCGTTCATCCGCACGGCGTGGATGCCCTCGAAGTTGCCCATGTACATCACGGGAGTTGCTCCCGAGAAGTCGACGAAGGGGTCCATCGGGTCGAGCGGCGACCCCTCCTGCTTGCACACGATGGCGCGGCCGAGGTCGGCCCATTCGCCGTCGACGCTCGGCGCCGTGGCCATGCCGATGCACGGCGAATCGCCGCCGGTCGTGTAGTACATCCGCAGCGAGCCGTCCGGATTCGTGTGCACGTCCGGGGCCCAGAGGTTGGTTCCCGGCGCCGTCCACGTGGGCGCCGCCGGGAGCGCATCGCCGACGTACTGCCACTCAACGAGGACGAAGGAACGGAAGTGCGGGAGTTCGCGCACCCCGCCGCCGTCGCCCCAGTTGTCGGACGAGGCGAAGACGTGGAAAGACCCGTCTTCCGCACGGACCACCGAGGGGTCGGGGGCCACGGACGAGGTCACGGGGTTCGGTCCCGCGAGTGTCGCCGCAGGCAGCCCGATGGCGAGGGCGAGAACGGACAAACCGACGAAAGCAGAGCGCGGGGCCGCGCGATAACGGAGATCACGGAACATCACATAAACATATTGCTTTGGTTGCATTTAGGTGGCCGATGGTCCGGAAACCTCGCGACAGGCGGCGCGAACCCGAACTCGTGTTCACTTTCGTCACACGCACCACTCCTCGCGCGCCTCCGCCCTCTTCCCGCCGGCGCCTAGCCCTCGGACGAGGGTGGAAAGCCGCCCGAGGACACCGGTCCCCATTGCTCGATCACGATCCGGATGAGGCACTTCCCCTGCTTCGCCATCGCCTCCCGATATTCGTCCCAATCGGGATGCTCCCCGGAGATCGAGCGGAAGTACTCGACGAGCGGTTCGAGGGCGTCCGGCAGGTCGAGCACCTCGGCCGAGCCGTCGAGGTGCACGTACTCGCCGTTCCACGCCTCCTCCATCACACACAGGCTGACGGCGGAGTTCCGCCTGATGTTGGCGACCTTGGCCCGCTGTGGGTAGGTGGAGACGAGGACGCGCCCCTCGGTGTCGATACCGCAGGTCACCGGCGAGGACTGCAATCCTCCAGATTGCCTGTGCGTGATGAGGACCGCGCGGTGCGCACGCCCGAGGAAGGCGTCGAGCCCCTCGCGGTCGACCCTGTTCTCTTCTGCGTATTTCGGCATGAGGCCACGATAAGCGCACGGCACCGTCGCTCGCCGGGACGAACGGCGAAGGTGCCGATCACATTGCCCCGGGAACGTACGAAGCCGCCCCGGAGCGCAATGCTCCGGGGCGGCTTGTGGCTCGCGCGTGTCTTCTCGTGGCGCAGACGCGCGAGCGTGCGGGCTAGCTGTTGAAGGCGGCCTGCAGGTTCTCGTCTATCGCGGCGAGGAACTCCTCGGTGGTGAGGTAGGACTGGTCGCCCTCGGTGAGGAGCGCGAGATCCTTGGTCATCTTCCCCGACTCGACGGTCTTGATGACGACGTCCTCGAGCTTCGCGGCGAAGTCGCGCACCTCCGGGGTGTTGTCGAGCTTGCCGCGGTGGTCGAGGCCGCGGGTCCACGCGAAGATCGACGCTATGGGGTTGGTCGAGGTCGGCTTGCCCTGCTGGTGCTGGCGGAAGTGGCGGGTCACCGTACCGTGGGCCGCCTCCGCCTCGCAGGTCTTGCCGTCCGGCGTCAGGAGAACCGAGGTCATGAGGCCGAGCGAGCCGAAGCCCTGGGCGACGATGTCGGACTGGACGTCGCCGTCGTAGTTCTTGCAGGCCCAGACGTAGCCGCCCTCCCACTTGAGTGCGGAGGCGACCATGTCGTCGATGAGGCGGTGCTCGTAGGTGAGGCCGGCGGCGTCGAACTCCGCCTTGAACTCACGGTCGAAGACGTCCTGGAAGATGTCCTTGAACTGGCCGTCGTAGGCCTTGAGGATCGTGTTCTTCGTGGACAGGTACACCGGGTAGTTGCGCTGCAGACCGTAGTTGAACGAGGCGCGCGCGAAGTCCTCGATGGACTTGTTGAAGTTGTACATGCCCATGATCACGCCGCCGTCCTCGGGCAGCTTGACGACCTCGTGCTCGATCGGCTCGCTGCCGTCCTCGGGCGTGTACGTGATGGTCACGGTGCCGGCGCCGGGAGCCTTGAAGTCGGTCGCGCGGTACTGGTCGCCGAACGCGTGACGGCCGACGATGATCGGCTTGGTCCAGCCCGGGACGAGGCGCGGGATGTTGTCGATGATGATCGGCGCGCGGAAGATCGTGCCGCCGAGGATGTTGCGGATCGTGCCGTTCGGCGAACGGTACATGCGCTTGAGGCCGAACTCCTCGACGCGGGCCTCGTCCGGCGTGATGGTCGCGCACTTGACGCCGACGCCGTGCTTCTTGATCGCGTTCGCCGCGTCGACCGTGACCTGGTCGTCGGTGGCGTCACGGTTCTCGATGCCAAGGTCGTAGTACTCGAGATTGACGTCGAGATACGGGTGGATCAGCTTGTCCTTGATGAACTTCCAGATGATCCTGGTCATCTCGTCGCCATCGAGTTCGACAACCGTTCCTTCAACCTTGATCTTGGACATTAAGTCTCGCTTTCCGCTCATCATTCGCCCAGGTGGGGGCGACTACGGCCCAGAGGGTCGGGGCCTAGAGGCAACACTTCGCGCGTCGGTTTCGACCGGAGGCATGTGCACCGCCGGCCGTTAATGGCATTTTTTATTGACGCGATCCTCACTTTACGCCCAGCCCATTGGGCTCGCGCACGTGAGATCGAACGCCTCCCCTCCGGTCTACACCAGCGCCGGGCGCAGCGCCGCCGCAGCCGTTTCGTTGCACTCCCGGGCATCGTGGATCTACCATGACGCTAGGTCATGAGACTCAGTGCAAAGCCCCGGCTGGCTGAGCGGCAACCCTCCACCGCGGTGGGGTGCCCCGGGAGACGACCTGGCTGCATCGGCTCCACTTTCGGGGGCGATGGAATGCAAGCGCGGGTCCGCACACCACTTTTTCCCGCCTACCGGGCGCATGTCGCCTATCGGGCGCGGGACATCTGTGCGGGCGGACCCCGACATATCCGAACAGGAAAGGGTCCGAACAATGGGTTACGACAATTCGAACGAGAACTGGGCATTCGAGACGCGACAGGTCCACGCCGGTCAGCCGGTCGACAGCGATACCGGCGCACGAGCCCTCCCCCTCTACCAGACCACGAGCTTTGTCTTCGACAGCGCCGAGCAGGCCGCCGACCGCTTCGCCCTCCGCGAACTCGGCCCGATCTACACGCGCATCACCAATCCCACCCAGGAGGCCGTGGAGAACCGCATCGCCTCCCTCGAGGGCGGCGTCGCCGCGCTCCTCTTCGCTTCGGGACAGGCCGCAGAGACTGCCGCGATCCAGAGCATCGTGCAGGCCGGCGGGCACGTCGTCGCCTCCCCTCGCCTCTACGGCGGCACTGAGACGCTGCTGCGCCACACCCTCCCGAAGTACGGGATCACCGCTACTTTCGTCGAGGATCCCGATGACCCTCGCTCGTGGGAGGCCGCGGTCCAGCCCAATACCCGCCTGTTCTACGGCGAGTCGATTTCGAACCCACTCAACGACATCCTCGACATCCCGGCGATCGCCCACGTCGCCCACGAGCACCAGGTCCCGCTCGTCGTCGACAACACGGTCGCGTCGCCGTACCTCATCCGCCCGATCGAGCTCGGCGCAGACGTCGTCGTCGAGTCGGCGACGAAGTACCTGGGCGGACACGGCACATCTCTCGCCGGCGTGCTCGTCGACGGCGGCAAGTTCGACTGGCGCGCTCAGCGCGACGGCGAGGACCTCTTCCCCAGCTTCACGCAGCCCGATCCCGCGTACCACGGTGCGGTTTACGCCGATCTCGGCGCCCCGGCGCTTGCGCTCAAGGCGCGGGTCACGCTGCTCCGAGACACCGGCGCGGCCGTGAGTCCCTTCAACGCCTGGACGCTGCAGCAGGGCCTCGAGACGCTGTCGCTCCGCGTCGAGCGGCACAACTCCAACGCGCTCGCGGTTGCCGAGTTCCTCGAGAGCCGCAACGACGTCGCAGACGTCCGCTACGCCGGACTCGAGTCCTCGAAGTGGCACGGTACCCAGAAGGAGATCTCCCCCAAGGGCGCGGGAGCGATCGTCACCTTCGACCTCGCCGTTCCCGAGGGCACGTCCGCCGACGAGACCACGGCCAAGGCGTGGGCGTTCATCGACGCGCTCAAGCTGCACTCCTGCCTGGTCAACATCGGCGACACAAAGTCGCTCGTGTGCCACCCGGCGACCACGACGCACTCGCAGCTCACCGAGGAAGCCCTCCTTCGTACCGGGGTGACCCAGGCGTCCATCCGCCTCTCGGTGGGCATCGAGAGCGTCGAGGACATCCTCGCCGACCTCGAGCTCGGTTTCGCCACGCTCTAGACCAGCGACGGAACCGCTCCACTGCTCGCGGCGCGGTTCCCCCATCTCCATCCTCGACCGAAGGCCGAAACGCACGTGTCTCGACCCGCAACAGAAGCCGACTCGCCGATTCCTACCCTTCCCGGGAGGAACGGCGAGCTCGGCCATTTCCCGATCGGGGCGCTGGAGCTCGTCTCCGGCGAGACGTTGCCCGCCGTCACGATCGCGCTACAGGCGTGGGGAGAGCCGAACGCCGAGCGGTCGAACGTGGTGCTCATCGAGCACGCACTCACCGGGGACTCGCACGTGTCCGGCCCGGTCGATCCGCTGCACCCCACCCCGGGCTGGTGGAACGGCCTGCTCGGCCCGGGCCTCCCGCTCGACACCGATCGTTACTGCTTTATCTCTACGAATGTCCTGGGCGGATGTAGAGGCACGACCGGGCCGAGTTCGCTGAGCCCCGACGGGCACTACTGGGGCGCTCGCTTCCCCGCGGTCTCGGTGCGCGACATGGTCGCGGCGGAGGTCGCGCTGTGCGATGTGCTCGGGATCGGCACCCTCGCCGCGGTGATCGGCGGTTCGATGGGCGGGGCCCGCACGCTCGAGTGGATGGTTGGGCACCCCGAGAGGGTCCGTGCCGCGTGCGCGCTCGCCGTCGGCGCGCGGGCGAGCGCGGACCAGATCGGGATCCAGACCACGCAGATCATGGCGATCACCTCGGACCCCGACTGGCAGGCCGGCGGGTACCACGGCACCGGCCGCTCCCCCGCTCGCGGCCTCGGTATCGCGCGGCGCATCGCGCACCTCACGTACCGCAGCGAGCCGGAGCTCGACGAGCGCTTCCAGAACCGGCCCCAGAGCGGCGAGGAACCGCGTGGCGCGAGCTTCGGCCCCGCCGGTCGCTACGCCGTCCAGTCCTACCTCGACCACCAGGCCTCGAAGCTCGTATCGCGCTTCGACGCGTGCACGTACGTCCTGCTCACCGAGGCGCTCAATCGCCACGACGTCGGCCTGGGCCGGGGCGGGGTCGAAGCCGCGCTCCGCGCATGCCACGTGCCATCCGTGGTCGGGGGTGTGACTTCGGACCGCCTTTATCCCTTGCGGCAGCAGGCCGAGATCGCCGAGCTCCTGCCCGAGGCGGATCCGCTGGCCGTGATCGAATCCGACGCCGGGCACGACGGGTTCCTCACTTCGCCTGAGACAGTCGGGCCGCTGCTCGCGCGGACGCTGGAGCTGGCTGAGGCGCGGCGGGCTTAGCTGTCGTCGCGAAGCGGCTAACCGGTGCCGAGCGCGTCGACGGACAGCGAGAGCCAGATGACGAGCACGGCTGTGGCGACATAGAAGACGACGTCAAAGGCTCGGGAGCGAACAACGAGCAGACCGACACGCGTGCTCGGCAGGCACGCGCGGAGGACCGCGCCGATGAATGCGACCGCACCGAGCGCGAACGCCCCGCGGCGCCAGCGATCGAACACCATGAGCAGGAGCGAGACCACGATCCCCGCGAGCAGGATCGCCATGGGCCATTCTTCGACGATCCGCCGGAAAGAGAACCGGGGCGGGCGGCGGACGGCGATACGATGGCGCGCCCCGACGTCACTGCTGGGGCCGATCTTCCTGCGCCGACCCACGCCCCGCTCCGCGGACACTAGCGCAGGCCCGCCTGGCGCTCGGCGCGCTCGACGACGTTGGTCATAAGGAAGGCCCGGGTGAGCGGGCCGACGCCGCCCGGGTTCGGGCTCACGGAGCCGGCGACGTCCCAAACCTCGGGGGCGACATCGCCGGCGAGCTTGCCGTCCACTCGGGAGACGCCCACGTCGAGGACGGCGGCGCCGGGCTTGATCATGTCCGCGGTGATCATGTGTGGCTTGCCGGCGGCGGCGATGACCACGTCGGCGTTGCGGGTGTGTGCTGCGAGGTTGCGCGTGCCGGTGTGGCAGAGGGTGACAGTGGAGTTCTCGCTGCGGCGGGTGAGCATGAGGCCGATGGGCCGGCCGACCGTGAGGCCGCGGCCCACGACGACCACCTCGGCGCCGTTGAGCTCGACGTCGAAACGGCGCAGCAGCGCGAGGCAGCCGTTCGGTGTGCACGGCAGAGGCGCGTCCTGGCCGATGACGAGGCGGCCGAGGTTCGTCGGGTGGAGGCCGTCGGCGTCCTTGTCCGGATCGATGCGTTCGAGGATCGCGTTCTCGTCGAGGTGCTTGGGGAGCGGGAGCTGCACGATGTAGCCGGTGCACTCGGGATCGGCGTTGAGCCGGTCGATCTCCGCCTCGAGCTGGGCCTGGGTGGTGTCTTCCGGCAGGTCGACGCGGATCGACCGAATGCCGATCTGCTCGCAATCGCGGTGCTTCATCTTCACGTACGAAGCGCTCGCCGGGTCCTCCCCGACGAGCACCGTCGCCAGCCCGGGAACGACGCCCTTATCCGCGAGCGCCGCCGCGCGGGTGGTGAGGTCGGCGACGATCTCGTCGCGGGTCAGCTTGCCGTCCAATTTGATCGCAGTCACGTGCCCAATTATTGCAGGTTCGCCGAACTCACCGCGCACCCTGCGGATTCGCCCGACAAGCGACGGGCATAGCAGTATTTATGTATGGCCAACGGCAAGATCCTCCTCTTCTACTGCTTTACGCCGCTCCCCGATCCCACGGCGATCATGCTCTGGCAGCAGGCGCTGTGCGAGAAGCTCGAGCTGCGCGGGCGGATCATCGTGTCCCCGGACGGGATCAACGTCACCGTCGGCGGCGAGCTCGCGGACTGCAAGGCCTATATCAAGGCGACCCGCGCGTACCTGCCCTTCCGTGAGCTCGATATCAAATGGTCGGAAGGGTCGGCCGAGGATTTCCCGCGGCTGTCGGTCAAGGTCCGCGACGAGATCGTCTCCTTCGGCGCCCCGGATGAGCTAGAGGTCGATGCCGGCGGCGTGGTGGGCGGCGGAACGCATTTGTCCCCCGAGGAGGTCAACGAGCTCGCCGCGAGCCGCGATGACGTGGTCTTCTTCGATGGCCGCAACGCCTACGAGGCGAAGATCGGGCGCTTCCGCGACGCCGTGGTCCCCGATGTCTCCACGACCCGGGACTTCCTCGCCGAGCTCGATTCCGGGAAGTACGACGAGCTCAAGGACAAGCCGATCGTCACCTACTGCACCGGCGGCGTGCGCTGCGAGGTGCTCTCCTCGCTGATGACCTCCCGCGGCTTCTCCGAGGTCTACCAACTCGACGGCGGCATCGTCCGTTACGGCGAGAAGTACGGCAACGGCGGGCTGTGGGACGGCTCGCTCTACGTCTTCGACCGGCGCCTGCACGTCGAGTTCGGCCCGCGGGACGATCCCGAGTTCACGCAGCTCGGCGAGTGCGAGGACTGCGGCGCCCCGACCAACACCTTCGCCAACCGCGACCGCGGCGGAGCGCGAATCCTCGTGCTTCTTTGCGAGTCGTGCGCGGAGAAAACAGGGGCAGAGCTCCCCTCCGGCGCGACCGGCAAGGACGTGGTCTAGATGCCCGAGAACACTTCTCCTGCCTCGACTTCCGGCCCGGTGCGCGTCCTGTTCCACTCCCCGCGCATCCCGCCGAACACCGGCAACGCGATCCGTATGGCCGCCGGCTCGGGCTGCGAGCTCCACCTCGCGGGGCCGCTGGGTTTCGAGCTCAGCGAGCCGCACCTTCGTCGCGCGGGGCTCGACTACCACGACCTCACGCACGTCGTGGTCCACGAGGACCTCGAGGCCGCGTTCGCCGCGCTCCTGCCCGCGCGCGTCTTCGCCTTTACCGCGCATTCCGAGCAGTGGTTCACGTCCGTCGAGTACCGCCCGTCGGACGTCCTCCTCTTCGGCCCCGAGCCGACCGGGCTCGCCCCGGAGGTGCTCGCCGACGAGCGGATCACCGAGCGCGTGCGCATCCCCATGCTCGCCGGCCGCCGTTCGATGAACCTCTCCAATTCCGCCGCCGTGGCCGTGTACGAGGCGTGGCGGCAGCAGGGCTTTGCCGGTGGGGCGTAGTCGCGGCTCTTCTCTGATGGTCGTCACTGGAAATCCCTGCTCTTCCCGATGGCCATGCCCAGGTGGAGCCGCTCGATCTTGTCCGCCACCACGTTGACGGCGCCGGACGCATTCTCGACGACCCCGCGAACCACGATCGCCGGGGCAGTGGACAGCACCGGCCGGAACCGCGACCATAGCCCCACCGAGCACACGACGTTCGCCATCCCCGTCTCGTCCTCGAGCGACAGGAACGTGATGCCCTCGGCCGAGGCCGGCCGCTGACGATGGGTGATCGCCCCGGCGACCCTGATCCGGGTCCCGTCGGGCACGCCGGAGAGGCCGGAAACCGGCAGCACTCCGCCGTCATCCAGAAATGGGCGCGCGAACTCCGTCGGGTAGCAATCGGGAGTGACCCCGGTGACCGCGAGATCGGCCGTGGCGAGCTCGACGAGACTCATCCCCGGCAGGGCCGGCGCCTCGACCTGGCTGAGCCCCGGGAGCATGCCCTCGCGATGGCGCGCCGCCGTGGCCGCCGACCACAGCGCGGCCCGCCGGCTCGCGCGCGGATCCGCGGTGCGGACGAGCGCGTCGAGCGCCCCGGCGGTTGCGAGCGATTCCATGTGCCGCACCGAGAGCTCGGCACGCGCCGAGAGGTCGGCGGCGTCCCGGAACGGCCCGTGCGAGTCCCGCGCGGAGGCGATGCGCTCGGCGGCGTCCTTGCCGAGGCCGCGGACGGAGGCGAGGCCGAGGCGGATCTCTGTGCCGCCGTTCTCGCATTCGGCCAGCGCCAGCGAGCGGTTGACGCACGGCCGGTGCACCACGACGCCGTGGCGCCGGGCGTCGGCGACTAGCGACTGCGGCGAGTAGAAGCCCATGGGCTGCGCTCGGAGCAGGGCGGCGCAGAAGATCGCCGGGTGGTACCGCTTGAACCACGCCGAGTAGTAGACGATTGAGGCGAACGACTGCGAATGGGATTCGGGGAAGCCGTAGGCGGCGAAGGCGACGATCTTCTCCCACACCTTCTCCCCGACCTCGATGGATTCCGGTGTGCCGGGCGGACCGGTACCGATGCCGTGGAGCACGCGCATCCCGTCGAAGAAACGCTCGCGCAGCCGCGCCATCTTCTCCGGGGAACGCTTCGAGCCCATGGCTCTGCGGAGCTGATCCGCCTCCGCGCCGGTGAACCCGGCGAGGTCCGTGGCGATCTGCATGAGCTGCTCCTGGAACAGCGGGATCCCGAGCGTGCGCCCGAGGGATTTCTCCAGTGCCGGGTGGTCGTAGACGACCTTCTCGAGCCCGTTGCGGCGACGGATGTAGGGGTGCACGGAGCCTCCCTGGATGGGACCGGGGCGGATGAGCGCCACCTCGACGACGAGGTCGTAGAACGTGCGCGGGCGCAGCCGCGGGAGCGTGGACATCTGCGCCCTGGACTCGACTTGGAACACGCCGACGGTATCGGCGCGGCACAGCATCTCGTAGACCTCCGGGTCGGCGAGGTCGAGCTCGGCGAAGTCGACGTCGATGTCTTTGTGCTGCAGCGCGAGGTCCATGGCCTCGTGCAGCGCGGTGAGCATCCCGAGACCGAGCAGGTCGAACTTGACCAGGCCGACCGCAGCGCAGTCGTCCTTGTCCCACTGCAGCACGCTGCGGTTCTCCATCCGCGCCCATTCGACGGGAACGACCTCGGCGATCGGCCGGTCGCACATCACCATGCCGCCGGAGTGGATGCCGAGGTGGCGCGGCAGGCCGACGAACTGGCGGGCGAGCGCGAGGACGTCGTCCGGCACGGAGCCCTCCGTGCGTTCGCGGCTCTCGGCGCCGAGTCCCGACCACCTGTCGACACCCTTCGACCACGCGTCCTGTTGCCCCGGCGAGTAGCCGAGGGCGCGGGCCGCGTCGCGGACGGCGGAGCGCCCTCGGTAGGTGATGACATTGGCGACCTGCGCGGCGTGCCCCCGCCCGTATTTCTCGTAGACGTACTGGATGACCTCCTCCCGCCGCCCCGATTCGATGTCGATGTCGATATCGGGCGGGCCGTCGCGTTCGGGCGAGAGGAAGCGCTCGAAGAGCAACCCCGCCCCGACCGGGTCGATGGCGGTGATCCCCAATGCGAAGCAAACCGCCGAGTTCGCCGCCGAGCCGCGGCCCTGGCACAGGATCGCCTCGCGACGGCAAAATTCGACGATGTCGTGGACCACGAGGAAATAGCCGGGGAAGCCGAGATCGCGGATCACGGCGAGCTCCTTCTCGATCTGCGCGTACCCCTCCTGCTCGTGCTTCTTGCCGAGAAAGCGGCGCCGCCCTCCCCTGAGTGCCAGCTCGAACAGCCAGCTCGCCTCGTCGTGCCCCGCGGGCACGTCGAACGGCGGCAGCTCCGGAGCGACCAGCCGCAGGTCGAAGGCGCATCTCTCGGCGATCTCTTGCGTGTTGACGACGGCCATCGGCCATTTCCGGAACAGCTCCCGCATTTCCACTGCCGATCGGAGGAAGCTGCCGCCGGCCGGGGGCAGCTTCGAGGCGTGCGAGTCGAGCGAGTCCTTGGCGCCGAGTGCGGCCAGCGCGCTCGCGAGACGTGCCGAGGCGGGGTCGGCGCAGTGGGCGCCGGTGGTCGCGACGATCGGCATGCCCTCCTCGGCCGCGAGCGCGGCGAGGGCGTCGCAGCGCTCGGTATCTTCGGGTTCTCCGTGCCACGTGAGCTCGACCGCGATGTTGCTGTGCCCGAAGAGACGCGCGAGCTCCCGCAGCGCGGCGCGCGCCGCCTCGGTTCCGCCGTCCGCGAGCGCGCGCCGCACCCGCCCCTTCCTGCAGCCGGTGAGGATCTGCCAGTCCCCCTCGGCCGCGACCGCGAGCTCGTCGATGTCGAAGCGGGGATCTCCTTTCTCCCCGCCGCGGAGGTGCGCGGCGGCGATCGCGGAGGAGAGGCGCTTGTACCCCTCGTTGCCTCGGGCGAGCACGAGGAGGTGCTCCTCGCCCGGCAGCGTGAGCTCGGCGCCGAACACGGTCGCGATGCCGTGCTCGGCGGCGGCCTCGGCGAAACGCACGACCCCGTACATGCCGTTGTGATCGGTGATCGCGATGTGGCTGAGCCCGAGCGCCACCGCCGACTCCACCATTTCCTCGGGACTCGAGGCGCCGTCGAGGAAGCTGTAGGCCGTATGTGCGTGCAGCTCCGCATAGGCGGGGCCGGTTTCTTCTGTGCCGGGTATGCCGGGCGCGCCTGGCTCTCCCGCGCCGGGGCTACCGGGAGCCGGTGCCGCTGCCGCTGCCGCTGCCGGCGGGAGGAACGTCCCCGAGCGCTTCGCGCGCCCCGCCGAGCTACGGCCTGCGGCGGGTTCTGCGGGCTGCGGCTTGCTCCTGCCGGAGAGGATGCGCTCGACCTCGGCCCAATCGGCCGGTCCGTGGAACCAGCTCATCGCTGCACCGCCTTCGCGGCGCGGGCGTGGGTCCCCGCAGGTGTGGGCCCGGCCCGGAGCTGCGCTTCGGCATCAGTTCCCGGTGAGCTCCTCCAGCACGTCGACGTGCCAGGTTCCGGCATTCTTGGGCTTCGCCCCGCAGCTGGCCGGGCGCGGCGGGAGGGACTCCCAGGACATGTCGACGCGCCACGTGCGCCCGTCGATGTGACGGACCTCCGCCCGCGCGCGGGCGGGGTCGGTGGGATCGATGCGGCCGTTGGCGGCGAGGGCTGCCACGTCGACATCGCCGATGCGGCTGCGCACGGCGATGTCCGCGACCTGGGCGACTGGCGGCTGCGAGCTCCTCCCGCGGTAGCCGGAAAGCGAGATGCGCTTGCCCATCGCCGCGCGCATGGCCGCGATGTAGGAGCCGTTGTCCCCCGAGCCGTAGGTGAGACCCTCGGGCAT
>NZ_DAINST010000071.1:0-16140 GCF_036741115.1 Dietzia sp. | reverse complement strand
CCGGGGAGCATTCCGGAAGAACCGCGCGGGGATGCCCGCGCTCAGTAGAACCGGACGATTCGGGCACGTCACAGCCCGTCGAGAGTGGGAATCGGTGCCGCCGCTTGGCGTGGCCGGCTCCAAGCGGGGTGGTACCGCGGCGCCTATGGGCGTTCGTCCCCGCGGGACATATCACCGAGCCCTTTCGGGGCGTTTGTTTGTTCAAAGGAGTACCGCGCGCAATGTCGACCACTGATTCCGCTGCCGGCACCGGGCGTGTCTACCCGCTCACCGATCTCACCGGGGGCACCGGTTCCCAGGCGCCCAATTTCCCCGACGTCGAGGAAACAGTGCTCGCGCGCTGGGCGGACCGGGACACCTTCCGCGCCTCGCTTGAGCGTCGCGCAGACGCCGAGGAATACGTCTTCTACGACGGCCCTCCGTTCGCCAACGGCCTGCCCCACTACGGCCATCTCCTCACCGGTTACGTCAAGGACGTCGTGCCGCGCTATCGCACGATGGCCGGCTACCGCGTCGATCGTCGCTTCGGTTGGGATACTCACGGCCTGCCCGCCGAGCTCGAGGCGGAGCGCCAGCTCGGGATCACCGACAAATCGCAGATCTCCGAGATGGGGATCTCGGCGTTCAACGACTACTGCCGCGAGTCCGTGCTGCGCTACACCGCCGAGTGGCGCGACTACGTGACCCGCCAGGCGCGCTGGGTCGATTTCGACAACGACTACAAGACCCTCGACATCAGCTACATGGAGTCGGTGATGTGGGCGTTCGCCGAACTCTACAAGAAGGGCCTCATCTACCAGGGTTTCCGGGTGCTGCCGTATTCCTGGTACGAGCAGACTCCGCTGTCGAACCAGGAGACGCGGCTCGACGATGCCTACAAAATGCGACAGGACCCCGCGGTCACCGTCGCGCTTCCGCTCACCGGCGTCACTCCCGGATCGTCGCTGGACGGCGCCGAGGCGCTCGTGTGGACGACGACCCCGTGGACGCTGCCGTCGAACCTCGCCGCGGCAGTGCACCCCGACGTGGATTATGTGGTCGTGCGGCCGCGGGAGGGCGATTTCGAAGGCCGCAGCTTCGTGCTCGCCGAGGCCAGGCTCGGGGTCTACGAGAAGGAATTCGGCGCCGACGCCGAGGTGCTCGCTACGCTCAAGGGCGCAGAGCTCGAGGGCACGGGCTATGAGCCGCCCTTCGACTTCTACGCCGGACACGCGAACGCCTTCCGCATCCTCACCGCGGAGTACGTGACCACCGATTCGGGCACGGGCATCGTCCACCAGGCGCCCGCGTTCGGTGAAGAGGACATGGAGGTCTGCGCGGCCGCCGGGATCGAGCTCGTCATCCCCGTCGGACCCGATGGGAAGTTCACGGCCGAGGTCGGGCCCTATGCCGGCCAGCTCATCTTCGACGCGAACCCGCAGATCTCCCGCGACCTCCGGACGGCGGGCAAGCTCATCCGCCACGAGACCATCGAGCACTCCTACCCGCACTCGTGGCGCTCGGGCCAGCCGCTCATCTACATGGCAGTGCCCTCGTGGTTCGTCGCGGTGACGAAGATCCGCGACCGCATGGTCGAGCTCAACCAGGAGATCACGTGGGAGCCGACACACCTGCGTGACGGTCAGTTCGGCAACTGGCTCAAGGGCGCCATCGACTGGAACATCTCGCGTAACCGCTTCTGGGGCGCGCCGATCCCCGTGTGGCAGTCCGACGATCCCGAGTACCCGCGCACCGACGTGTACGGCTCGCTCGATGAACTCGAGCGCGATTTCGGCGTGCGCCCGGACAACCTCCACCGACCTCACATCGACGAGCTCACGCGCCCCAACCCCGACGACCCGACGGGGAAGTCGACCATGCGCCGCGTCCCCGAGGTCCTCGACTGCTGGTTCGAGTCCGGCTCGATGCCGTTCGCGCAGGTCCACTACCCGTTCGAGAACCAGGATTGGTTCGCGACCCACAGTCCCGGCGATTTCATCGTCGAATACATCGGGCAGACCCGCGGCTGGTTCTACAACCTCCACGTGCTGTCGACGGGCCTCTTCGACCGCCCGGCGTTCCGTACGGTCGCGGCCCACGGCATCGTCCTCGGCGAGGACGGGCTCAAGATGTCCAAGTCGAAGCGGAACTACCCGGACGTCAACGAGGTCTTCGACCGCGACGGCTCGGATGCCATGCGCTGGTTCCTGCTCTCCTCGCCGATCCTGCGCGGCGGCAACCTGTCGGTCACCGAGCAGGGGATCCGTGAGGGCGTGCGCCAGGCGATCCTGCCGCTGTGGAACTCCTACGGCTTCTTCCAGCTCTACGCCTCGCGCCGGGCCACGTGGCGGACGGACTCGGAGAACCTCCTCGACAGGTACATCCTGTCGACCATGCACAAGGCGATCGAGGACATCGATGTCGCGTACGCGCGGACGGATCTCTCGGCCGCCTGCGCCGTGATCCGCGACGTCGCCGAGACCCTCACCAACTGGTACGTGCGCCGCTCGCGGGCACGGTTCTGGGCGGGCGAGGACTCCGGCCAGGACTCCGTCGACGCGTTCGACACGCTCTACACCGTGCTCGAGACGCTCATGCGGATCTCTGCACCGCTGCTCCCGATGCTTTCCGAAACGATCTGGCTCGGGCTCACCGGCGGCGAGTCGGTGCACCTCGAGGACTTCCCGAAGGCCGAAAACTTCCCCGCGGATCCCGAGCTCGTCGACTCGATGAACACGGCGCGTCGCGTCGTGTCCGCGGCCTCGGCGATCCGCAAGGCGCAGCACCTTCGCGTCCGACTGCCGCTCAAGTCGCTCACCGTGGCGATGCCGGACTCGGCGGCGCTCGAGCCGTATACGTCGATCATCGCCGACGAGGTCAACGTCCGGGATGTCGTCCTCACCGAGGACGTCGCCAGCTACGGCCGCTTCGAGTACTCGTGCAATGCCCGCGTAGCCGGCCCGCGCCTCGGCAAGCAGGTGCAGCAGGCGATCAAGGCGCTCAAGGCGGGGGACTGGAAGGCCGACGGCGAGAACCTCGTCGCCGGGGACATCGAGCTGCTCCCCGGGGAGTTCTCCGAGCGCATGCAGGTCTCGGACCCCGATTCCACGCAGCCGCTCCCTGAGGACGGCGGCATGGTCTCCCTCGACCTCTCGGTCGACGAGGACCAGGAGGCCGAGGGCTGGGCCCGCGACCGGATCCGCGAGATCCAGGAGGCCCGCCGCGAGGCCAGCCTCGAGATCACCGACCGGATCGCAGTGCGCCTGGCCGTGCCCACCGATTGCCTCGAGTGGGCCGAGCGCTTCTCCTCGCTCATCGCGGGCGAGGTGCTCGCCACGAGCATCGAGATCGGCGCGGAGCTCCCGGACGATGCGCAGGCAGCTACCGAACTCGGCGAGGGCGTGCGACTGAGCCTCGCGAAGGCGGAGTAGCCGAGAGGCGCGCTCCATGGACCGGACGTCGCCCTCGGTCGCAGGCGAGCTGCGGCAGCCGCGCTGGGTGCTGCACGTCGACATGGACGCCTTCTTCGCCTCGTGCGAGCAACTCGCCCGGCCGACACTCCGCGGGCGCCCCGTGCTTGTCGGCGGGCTCGGCGGGCGCGGGGTCGTCGCGGGCGCGAGCTACGAGGCCCGTGCGCTTGGCGCCCATTCGGCCCAGCCGATCGGGCAGGCCCGCAGGGCGGTGGGACAGTCGGCGGTCGTCCTGCCGCCACGCAGGGCCGTGTACTCGGAGGCGAGCCGCCGCGTCTTCGCCGTCATCCGGCGGTTCTTCCCCGTGCTCGAGCAGCTCTCCATCGACGAGGGGTACGGGGAGCCGCCGGCGCTCGCGGGGGCGTCCGTAGCCGAAGTGCGGGAGTTCTGCGAAGAGCTGCGTGCCGCAGTGAGGGAGGAGACAGGGCTCCCCGCATCGGTCGGCGCCGGGGCCGGCAAGCAATACGCGAAGATCGCCTCCGACCTGGCCAAGCCCGACGGCATCTACATCGTGCCCGCCGCGCTGCACGAAGAGATCATCTACCCGTTGCCGGTGCGCAAGCTGTGGGGAATCGGCCCCGTCGCGGCGCAGAAGCTCTCGCTCTACGGCGTCGAGACCATCGGCGACCTCGCGGCCCTGCGCCCGGCGGACGCCGTCGGCGCCCTCGGCACTGCGCTGGGCACGTCGATGCTCGCGATGGCGCAGGGGATCGACGACCGCGGCGTCCACGAGCCCGATGTCGCGAAACAGATCTCCAGCGAGTTCACCGTCGCCGAGGACCTGCGCTCGCCCGAGGAGATCAGCGCGGCGCTGGCAAAGGCGGCCCGGTCATCCCACCGCCGGCTCCTCGCGGACGGGCGGCTCGCCAGGACGGTCACGGTCAAGCTCAAGCTCGCCGATTTCCAGATCATCTCCCGTTCCTCGACCCTGCGCGCGGCGACCACCGACCTCGACGTGATCCTCGAGGTCGCGCGCGCACTCGCCCCGAACCCGCGAGAGGTCGGTGCCGTGCGTCTCGTCGGCGTCTCGTTGTCGAGCCTCACCGCCGTCGATCAACCGAGCCTGTTCGACGACGATCCCGCGGCCGACAGGGAACGGCATTCTGCAGGACCGGTGGGGGACCATGCCGATTCGTGGCTGGAACCGGGTGCGGAGTCTGGCGCGGAGTCGGACCAGAGCTTGGTGCAGGGCTCAGAGCGGAGCTCGGACTACAACTCGGACAAGATCTCGGAGCAGAGCTCGGACCCGGCGTGGGGGCCCGGCGACGACGTGCGCCACAACGAATTCGGCTTCGGGTGGGTGCAGGGCGCCGGGCACGGCTGGGTGTCCGTCCGCTTCGAGACGCGCGCTACCGGGGCGGGGAAGGCGCGGAGCCTGCGTGCTTCGGATCCCGAGCTCCAGCGCGCCGATCCCGTGGACTCGCTCGCCTGGGAACCGATGGCCGGTGGCGTCGAGGATCCACTGGGCTAGCGACGAGGAGGAACCGCGCGGATTTCTTTCCCATTCCGACGATTGTGGACAAATAGGGCTAGTCTGTATGGACAAAGTGGCATAAATTGTCCAGGGGCGACGGTGTGGTCGCGTTCACGGGAATCTCCGGGGAGCGTCGAGGCCGCGAATTCGCCTGAATCCACAACGGAAAATGACCGGAGAGGACGGGATCATGAGGATCGCAATCGACGAGGACCGGTGCGAGGGCCAGGCGGTGTGCGTCGGGCTGGCACCGAAGGTGTTCGCGCTCGGGGATGACGACGAGGCGGTCCGCGCCCTCGTGGGCGAGGTCCCCGCCGAGCTCGAGGCGAGGACGCGCAAGGCCGTCGCAAAGTGTCCGATGGCCGCTCTCGAGATCATCGAATAGCCCCGCGGAAAAGCGTGCCGGTGGGGTGGGGCGCCGCCCCACCGACAACTCGGGTCGAGTCGGGGCCGGGCTCAGGCCGGCAGCCCGGCGAATCCCGCGAAGCGCCGCGCCCGTTCGGCATGGGATTCACCCGGCGCATCGGCGAGGAGCGCCGCGAGCGTGACCCGCGCCTGTCCTCCGCGGAGCCAGCCCGTGGGAAGGGCGCCTGTGGTGGCGAGCTCTGCTCCGCCGCCGGGGCCTCCGTACGTGGGCACAACGGCGCCGCGAGGCACGGTCGAGGTGAGCGCGAACGGGATTTCGGAGTGTGCGGCGGCGACCTCCGCGACGCTCGCGGGGAGGTTTCCCAGGCCCATGGCCACGAGTACGTAGCCCGCGATCCCGGAATCGATGAGCGCCTCGAGCGCAGTCGCCGATGCCCCGCTGCCCGCCCACACGCACTCCACACGCGGCCACTCGATTCCCTCGGCGGGCAGGTCGAGCGTGGGGCGCTCGGCTGAAGAGCTGCTGCCGGGGTTCGATCCCGAAGCCGCAGGGGTCTCGTCCTGCGCGTTCCGTGCGAAGGCGAGCTCGTCCGTGGTGTGCCACTTCGCCACCCCGCGAGCCTGCATGATCGCGCGCCCGAAGACGACGAGCGTGCCGAGGCCATGCGCCGACTCCGACAACACAACCTGATAGGCGTCGAAGAGGTTGGCGGGACCGTCCGGGGCGGGGTGATCGGCGGCGTGCTGGGCGCCGGTGAAGACCACCGGGCGGGGGTCGCGGTGGTAGAGGTCGGCGGCCATGGCGCTGTCGGCCATGGAGTCGGTGCCGTGGGTGACGACGACGCCCGCGATCTCGGGGTCCGAAAGGGCTTCGTCGATCGCGCGACAGAGGAGAAGTCGCTGCTCGTCGGTCATCTGGGAGGAGTCCACGGAGAAGACCTCTCGCGCCTCGACCGAGAGTCCGGCGGGGAGCTGTGCCGCGAGTTCGACGGGCAGCTCCGGCGCGCCGCGGCCGACATCATTCCTCACGACGCCCTCGGAATCGGTGGACGAGGAAATGGTTCCGCCCGTGGTGAGGAGGGCGATGCGGGGATTCTCGGGAGACGGCGAAGAAGTGCTCATGCTGTTACTGTAGTGAACCAGAGTTGCGAAAGTGATTCTGCCCTTGTGGCGTGTCTCAGCTAGCCGTGGAACACTGCTGGGGCGGAAATCTGCGACACCAGCGGTCGATCGCCCGGTAGCTCGCCGGAAGAACCCGGTAGCCGCGCGTAGTTTTCGTGCCCCGGCGCGATTGTCTCCGCTCAACGAAAGGACGAACGAGTACATGAGGTTTATGCGAACCGGAATCGCCGTCGCCGGCGTTGCTCTCGCCCTCGGCGGTCTCACCGCCTGCGGCGGGGACGAAGGGAACGACGGGCGCGAGTCCGCCTCGTCTACCACGGCCACGTCGAGCGCGCAGGCCGCAGCACTGCCGACCGCGCAGGAGCTCAACGACATCCTCAACCGCGCCTCTGACCCGAACATCCCGACCGAGCAGAAAGTCAACCTCGTCCAGGACGGCGAGTCGGCGCCGGAGCTCTTCGACGAGATCGCGAAGCTCAAGACCGACAACAACGCGAACATCGTTATCAACAACGCCGTGCAGGGCGATTTCCCCGGCACGGTGATGGGCAACGCGGTGATCCAGCAGCCCGGCCAGGAGGACATCCAGGTCAACGCCCAGTTCGTCCAGGTCGATGGGCAGTGGAAGCTCGACAAGAACTTCGCCTGCGCGCTGATCACCAACGCAGGCCTCCAGGCCCCCGCGACCTGTGCGGGTGCTGCCCCCGCCGAGGGTGCCGCTCCGGCAGAGGGCGCTGCTCCTGCCGAAGGTGCTGCCCCGGCTGAGGGCGCCGCTCCGGCCGAGGGCGCTGCCCCCGCCGAGGATGCCGCTCCGGCTCAGTAGAACCGGATCCACGGCCGACAACCGAATATCCGGCACGTCCGGGCCCGTAGGCGATTCAGCCCGCGGGCCCAGCACGATCTCAGGGCGCGCCGAACTCGAGGGTCCTCGTGGCCTTCGTCGTCGTCACCGCGCGGTTATCTCCGAGATACCGCGCGGTGGTGTCGTTTTCGAGCTTCCCCGATGTCGGGAGCGAAGAGTCGAGAGAGAGCGTCAATTCGCCCTTGACGGTCGAGGAATAGTCGTCGACGTGCATCGACACCGAACCGTCGCCTTGGTTCGTTCCCTGGTCTGTCCCTTGGGCTCCGCCCTGCCCGTCGCCGGCCGGCAGCTCGAGCGTGTCGGTGGTGGCCGGGGCGTCGCCATCGACCGAGATTGTGAGCGCGTCGCCGTCGATCGCAGTGAGCGTGTAGGTCACCGTCATTTCCGGCGCCACCGCGTCGTTCACAGGACGGGTGACCTTCCACTTCGCGCCCACGCCAATGGGGTCGGAAGGAAGGATGACGGCGGACTCCGCGAGCGCGCCGGCCATCTGCTCCACCGACTGCCGAGCGACGCCCCGCGCCTCGGTGGGCGCCTGGAGGGTCGAGGCGGAAATCGAACCGTCGGCACTGCGGAGGAAGGTCACGTCGAAGCCCTTCGCGCTACCGAGGAGCTCATCGAGACCGGTCTCCTTCGCATCCGGGGCGAGCGAGGAGAAAGTGAACTCCGCACGCTGCGCCCCGTCGACATCGGGCTGCACGGACTGGGTCACCTCGGCCGTGCGTGCCGGCAGCGCCCCGTCCTGCTCCTGCGTCTTCCCGTCGGCCTCAACCGAGGAAGACTCGTCGAAGCCGATCGTCGCCTTCGGGAGCTCGCGGGAGGAGGCGACAAAGCGTCGGACCTCGAGGTCTCCGCTGCCGGGCGAGAGGAGCTCGACCTTGCTTGCGCCCTGGACGTCGGTGTTCACGGGATCGTCGAGCGCGACATCGGCCGAAGGCGAGGACTCCATGCCCTGGGCGCCGCCGGCCGGGGCGCCCGATCCGGAGGATCCGCACCCCGAGAGCACGAGGGCGCCGAGACCGAGCGCCGTCATCGCCGCGAGGAGCGGCCTGAGCCTGGACGAGGGCACCGGCCCGGGGCGGGAAGCGAAGCCGGATCCGGTATCCGGTCGGTTCTCGCGGCCGGGCTGCGGCCTTCCCTGCGTTCTGGACTGTCCGCGCGCGCTCGTGTTCACGGACGCCAGCCTATCGGCAGTCCTGGGCCGCGAATCCCGCCGGGCGTGGGGGCGCAGACGCGCGGGGGCCGGGGGATGGGCGATAGTAGAGGCATGGCAGAAGTGGGTGGAACCCGTCCGGAGGGCGGCAGGCGCGCGGGCGCGGCGATGGTCGCGATCGGCGCGGTCGTGGTGCTCGTCGACCAGCTCGTCAAGAACTGGGCGCTCGGCTCGCTGGACGACGGCCCGATCAACGTGATCGGCGATTTCTTCCGCCTCCTCCTCGTGTTCAATTCCGGCGCGGCGTTCTCGATGGGGGAGAACGCGACACCGGTGTTTTCGATCCTCGCCACCGTCGTCGTGCTCGGACTTCTGTGGTTCGCCACGCGAGTGCGCAATGAGTGGTGGGCGATCGGGCTCGGGCTCATCCTCGGCGGCGCCGCGGGCAATCTCGGCGACCGCATCTTCCGCGCGCCGAGCTTCCTCCACGGCCACGTCGTCGACTACCTCTCGTTCGGCGCGTTCCCCGTGTTCAACATCGCGGACGCCTCGCTCACGGTGGGGGTCGTCGTCATCGCCCTGGCGGTGTTGTTCGGGCGCGATCCGTATCCGCTCGCGGACGCGACGGGCGAACTCGGCGACTCGGCAGACGAGGCAGACGAGGCAGACGCGGCAGGCGACGTCACTACGGCGGACGAGGAGCGGCGATGAGCGAGTCCCGGCGCTTCCCGGTCCCCGACGGCCTCGACGGTGCACGCGTCGACGCGGGCGTCTCGCGCCTGCTCGGCCTGTCTCGCACCGCCGTCGCCGATCTCGCGGCCGAAGGCAAGGTGCAGCTCGACGGGGTATCGGTTCGAAAATCGGACCGTCTGACGGCGAACTCCTGGATCGACGTCGAGGTCCCGGGCCCGAAGGAGCCGCCGAGCATCGTCGCCGAGCCCGTGCCCGGCATGGACGTCGTTTATTCTGACGATCACATCATCGTCGTGAACAAACCGGTGGGAGTCGCGGCGCATCCCTCGCTCGGCTGGACCGGACCCACGGTCATCGGTGGTCTCGCAGCGGCGGGGTACCGGATAACCACCTCTGGACCGCCGGAGCGCAAGGGCATCGTCCACCGACTCGACGTAGGCACCTCGGGGCTCATGGCGGTCGCGGCGTCCGAGCGCGCGTACACGCTGCTCAAGCGCGCGTTCCGGGATCGCACGGTGGACAAGACGTACCACGCGCTCGTCCAGGGACACCTCGACCCGCTCTCCGGAACGATCGACGCGCCGATCGGCCGGCACCGTTCCTCGGACTGGCGCTTCGCAGTGACCTCCGACGGGAAGCCCTCGATCACCCATTACGACACGCTCGAGGCACACCGCGAGGCCTCGCTCCTCGAGGTGCACCTCGAGACCGGTCGGACGCACCAGATCCGCGTGCACTTCTCCGCGCTGCACCATCCGTGCTGCGGGGATATGACCTACGGCGCCGACCCCACCCTCGCCCGCCGCCTCGGCCTCGAGCGCCAGTGGCTGCACGCCGTGGGCCTCGGCTTCGAGCACCCCGGGACGGGCAGCTACGTGCACTTCGACTCCGAGTACCCCGCGGACCTGCAGGCCGCGATCGACGCGATCCGGAACGCTTGAGGTGCAGCGCCTCGGCGCCGGCCTCGCCCGCGGGACCGGGTGGTTCGCGCTCCTCGTCGTCGGGGTCCTCGCGGTCGTCGCGATTCTCGGCTTCGTGCTCAGGCCTGCGGGCACGACCCCGCCGGTGATGAGCGACTCGCTCGGCCCGGAGAGCGGCGAGGCCGTCGCCTCCTACACCGAGCGCGCGGCGGAAACCCTGGTGGGCGAACCCGGCGATCCCGGATCGGCCGGGGCGGAGCGCTGGGCGCTCGTCTCTCTCGACGAGGTGCTCACGGCATCGGAGGCCAGCGCCATCGCGGACTTCGCGGGGATCCGGCGCATCTCGCAGGTCGAGATCTACGCCCCTGTCGCCGATGTCGCCATGCCCGTCCTGCCCGCAGCCGTCGCCGCTCCCGGACCGGATGACGCCGGGCAGTCCGGACCGCTCGGGCGGGCGGTGCTCTCCGGCGTCACGAACTCGCAATACATGCTCGACCATCCGGAGGCCGGCGTGGCGGCTGCAGGGACGGCCGACGGCGGGGGAACGCCCTCGGCCGGAGATGCGCGAATGCAAGCGCAGGTCGACTACACGGCGGGCGAGGCGCTCGCGGGGCGCCGGGTGGTCGCGGGGTTCATCGCTCGCGCCGGGGACGAGGCCCTCGCCACGCTGGCCAGGCAACCGGGCGTGCGCGCGGTCGAGGCGCTTCCCGCGGACGCCGTGTGGGGCCGCTTCGCCGTGCGCCCGCTGCTGCCCGAACAGCGTGTGGCCGCGACCCCGCTGCCCGATACCGGGGAGGTGCCCGCCCCCGCGCCCCGAGTGCCCGCCCGGTAGTGTGCCCTGCTGTGAGTGATTCGCAGGGGGCGCAGGTCGGGCACGTTTCTCAGGCCGATTCCCAGGGAGCCTCCCGGGGAATCCCCGGGGCGAATCCACGGGCTGCCACGCTCGGCGCCGTGGCAGCCATCGGCTGCTACCTGTGCTGGGGCCTCTTCCCGGCATTCTTCCCGCTGCTCGAGCCCGCGGGCGCCGCGGAGATCGTCGCGCACCGGATCGTGTGGTCGGCCGTGCTCATGGCCGTCGTGCTCCTTGCGCTGCGCCAGTTCGGCAGGGTCCGGGCACTGCCGGCGTCCTCGTGGCTCAAGCTCACGATCGCCTCGACGCTCGTCTCGGCCAACTGGTCACTTTACGTTTACACGGTCAACAGCGGCAGGGTCACCGAAGCTGCGCTCGGGTACTTCATCAACCCGCTGGTCAGCGTGATCTTCGGAGTCTTGTTCTTCCGGGAGCGCCTCCTGCGCGCGCAGCTCGTCGCCGTAGGCATCGCGGTGGCGGCGGTCGTCGTGCTCACCTTCGGCTACGGGCATTTCCCGTTCCTGTCCATCGGCCTCGCGCTGAGCTTCGGCGGATACGGCGTGGCGAAGAAGACGGTCAAGGAGCCGCCGACCGTCTCCCTCGGCGCCGAGGTGTTCATCTCCGCGCCGTTCGCCCTGGCCTTCCTCGTGTGGCTCCACGCGATGGGATCCGCGAGCCTCGGGCACGGGACGTTCGGCCACGCCGGCGCGGGCAACGCGGTCCTGTTGATCCTGTCGGGCGTCGTCACGGTCCTCCCGCTCCTCCTCTTCGCGACGGCCGCCCAGCGGATCCCGCTCGCGCTCCTCGGGATGCTCCAATACATCACCCCGGCGCTGCAGATGTTGTGGGCGCTGCTCGTGGTCGGGGAGCGGCTCGACGGCACACAGTGGTGCGGGTTCGCGCTGGTCCTCGCCGCCGTCGTGCTGTTCTCCGGGAGCCAGTTCCTGGCCGAGGCGAAGCGCGCGAGAGCGAGTCGCGAAGGCGCCCGACGAGCCGCTTAGCGAATGGCCGACCGGAGACCTAGACTGGCTACACCGTTCGCCCGGGATCGATCCCGCGGCAGCGCGGACAAGCGGACGAATCGATCGAAGGGGCGCCGTGCCGGGTAAGGGTTTCGTACACCTGCACAATCACACCGAGTTCTCGATGCTCGACGGGATGGCGCAAATCGACCCGCTGTTCGCGGAGGCCTCCAGGCTCGGCATGTCCGCCGTGGGGATGACCGACCACGGGAACATGTACGGCGCCTCGGACTTCTACAAGACCGCGAAGAAGAACGGGATCAAGCCGATCATCGGCATCGAGGCCTACGTCGCGCCGGAGTCCAGGACGAACACCACGCGCGTCCGTTGGGGCGAGGACTGGCAGAAGTCCGACGACGTCTCGGGCTCGGGCGCCTATACGCACATGACGATGGTGGCCGAGAACGCCCAGGGGCTCCGTAACCTCTTCCGGCTCTCTTCCCTCGCGTCCTACGAGGGGCAGCTGGGCAAATGGCCCCGAATGGATGCGGAGATCCTCGCGCAGTACGCCGAGGGGATCATCGCCACCTCCGGCTGCCCGTCGGGGGAGATCCAGACGCGCCTGCGCCTCGGACACAAGAAGGAGGCCTACGAGGCCGCGGAGAAGTGGCAGTCGATCTTCGGCAAGGAGAACTTCTACCTCGAGCTCATGGAACACGGGCTCGACCTCGAGCGCCGCGTCCGCGAGGATCTCATCAATCTCGGCCGCGACCTCGGCATGCCGCCGCTGGTCACCAACGACTGCCACTACGTGACCAAGAGCCAGGCCCACGCGCACGAGGCCATGCTCTGTATCCAGACCGGCAAGACCCTCTCCGACGAGAACCGGTTCAAGCTCGACGGCGAGGGCTACTTCCTCAAATCCGCCGAGGAGATCCGCGCGCTCTGGGACGACGAGGTCCCCGAGGCCTGCGACAACACCCTGGCGATCGCCGAGCGCGTGGGTGACTACAGCGAGATCTGGGAAGAAAAGGACCGGATGCCGAAGTTCCCCGTCCCCTCCGGGGAGACGGAGGCGAGCTGGCTCGCGAGCGAGGTGCGCAAAGGCCTCGAGTGGCGCTTCCCCGAGGGGGTCCCGCAGGAGTACACCGAACGCGCCGAGTACGAGCTCGGGGTCATCGAGCAGAAGGGCTTCCCCGGCTACTTCCTCGTCGTCGGCGACCTGATCGAGCACGCCCGCTCGGTGGGGATCAAGGTCGGCCCCGGCCGTGGTTCGGCGGCCGGCGCGCTCGTCGCGTACGCGCTGAAGATCACGAATATCGACCCGCTCGAGCACGGGCTCCTGTTCGAGCGATTCCTCAACCCCGAGCGCCCGTCGGCACCCGATATCGATATCGACTTCGACGACCGCCGCCGCGGCGAGATGATCCGCTACGCCTCCGATAAATGGGGCGCGGACAAGATCGCCCAGGTCATCACGTTCGGCACCATCAAGACGAAGGCCGCGATCAAGGACGCGGCCCGGGTCAACTTCGGCCAGCCGGGGTATCAGATCGCCGACCGGATCACCAAGGCCCTCCCGCCTCCCATCATGGCCAAAGACATCCCGCTCTCGGGGATCATGGATCCGAAGCACGAGCGGTACGGGGAGGCCGCGGAGGTCCGCGCGCTGATCGAGCAGGACCCCGACGTCAAGCAGATCTTCGAGACCGCGCGCGGCCTCGAGGGGATGGTGCGCCAGGCCGGCGTGCACGCCTGCGCGGTGATCATGTCCTCGGAACCGCTGCTCGACTGCATCCCGATGTGGAAGCGCGCGCAGGACGGAGCGCTCATCACGGGCTGGGACTACCCGTCGTGTGAGGCCATCGGCCTGCTCAAGATGGACTTCCTCGGCCTGCGCAACCTCACGGTGATCGGCGACTGCCTCGAGAACATCAAGTCGAACCGGGGGATCGACGTCGACCTCGACACCCTCGAGCTCGACGACCAGGCGGCGTACGACCTGCTCGCCAAGGGCGATACTCTCGGCGTCTTCCAGCTCGACTCCGGCGGCATGCGCGAGCTGCTCAAGAGGATGAAGCCCACGGGGTTCAACGACATCGTCGCCGCCCTCGCGCTCTACCGCCCGGGCCCCATGGGCATGGGTACGCACTGGAACTACGCCGATCGCAAGAACGGCAAGCAGGAGCTCACCCCGATCCACCCGGAGCTCGAGGAGCCGCTGCGTGAGATCCTCGGCGAGACCCACGGCCTGATCGTCTATCAGGAGCAGATCATGGCCATCTCGCGCGAACTGGCAGGGTACTCCGCCGGTGAGGCCGACGCGTTCCGTAAGGCCATGGGCAAGAAGAAGGCCGAGGTCCTCTCCGAGCAGTTCGAGAAGTTCTCCGGCGGGATGACCGAGCGCGGTTACTCCATGGAGTCGATCAAGGCGCTGTGGAACACCATTGAGCCGTTCGCCTCGTACGCGTTCAACAAGTCTCACGCGGCCGGCTACGGACTGGTCTCGTACTGGACGGCGTACCTCAAGGCGAACTTCCCCGCCGAGTACATGGCGGCCCTGCTCACCTCGGTCGGAGACGACAAGGACAAGGCCGCTCTGTACCTGTCGAACTGCCGGCAGATGGGGATCCGGGTGCTCCCGCCGGACGTCAACGAGTCGGTGACCAACTTCGCCTCGGTCGGCGAGGATATCCGCTTCGGCATGGGCGCGGTGCGCAATGTCGGCTCGCACGTCGTCGAATCGATCGTTTCCTCCCGTAAGGAGCGCGGTGCGTTCCGGGATTTCTCGGACTACCTCGACAAGATCGACGCGACCGCCTGCACCAAGAAGGTCACCGAATCGCTCATCAAGGCCGGTGCCTTCGACTCGATGGATCTGCCCCGCAAGGGCCTGTTCCTCATCCACGCCGACGCCGTCGACTCGGTGATCTCGACGAAGAAGGCCGCGGCCGTGGGGCAGTACGACCTGTTCGCCGACCTCGGCGGCGGGGACGACGGGGAGGGATCCTCGGTGTTCTCCGCGAAGGTCCCCGACATCGAGTGGGACACCAAGTCCAAGCTCTCGCTCGAGCGGGAGATGCTCGGGCTCTACGTGTCGGGGCACCCGCTCGACGGACTCGAGGAAGCACTGGCCGCGAAGACGGACACCGCGATCTCGACGATCCACGAGGGCGAGCTCCCGGACAAGGCCCCCGTGGTCGTCGGCGGGATCATCTCGAGCGTCGACCGGCGGGTCAACAAGCGCGGAGAGCCGTGGGCGATCGTCACGATCGAGGATTTCCACGGCTCGGTCGAGGTGCTCTTCTTCCCGAAGTCGTATCAGCTCGCGGCCATGGACATCGCCGAGGACGCCGTCGTGATCGCCAAGGCGCGCATCGCGATCCGAGACGACAGGATCTCCGTTTTCGGCGACACCCTCGAGGTGCCGGACCTCGCCGTCAACCAGGGCGGGGGAGCGCCGCTGGCGCTCAATATGCCGGCCCGGCAGGTCAACGAGGAAACCGTGATGGCGCTCAAGCACGTGCTCGGGCAGCACCCCGGCAAATCGCTCGTGCACCTGCGGCTCGTCGGTGGGCCGGAATCGACCGTGCTGCGGCTCTCGGAGTCGCTCCGGGTCGATCCGTCAAGTTCGCTCAAGGGCGATCTGCGGGCGCTGCTCGGGGATTCCTGCCTCAGCGCGTAGCCGGGGGAATGGGCGCCCGCGGCTTCGGTTCGATGGGAGTATCTATGGGCGTGCCGGTGCGTGTTTCGGCCGGCGCGGGTCGGGTTGCGATCCCATCAGGTAGACACCGTTTGACCACGGCGTGGGAGCGCGTGGGAGAATAAGGCGCGTGTCTACCAACGATGTCGCCCCCGAATACGCCGGATCGACGCCCGTGAGTGCGGGCGAGATCGAACAGGCCACGGAGCGAATCGACGGGGCCGTGCGGACCACGCCGCTCGATCGCAGCGCACGGCTAAGCACGGCGACGGGGGCCGATGTCTTCCTCAAGCGAGAAGACCTTCAAGAGGTCCGCTCGTACAAGATCCGCGGCGCATACAACCTCCTCGCCGGGCTCGGCGAGAAGGAGCGGGCGGCCGGCGTGGTCACGGCGAGCGCGGGGAACCACGCGCAGGGCGTCGCGTGGTCGTGCAACACGCTCGGTATCCAGGGGCGGATCTACGTCCCCGAGAACACGCCGAAGCAGAAGCGCGATCGGATCCGCGCGTTCGGTGGGGATTTCGTCGAGTTGATCGTCACCGGGGAGAACTTCGACGCGGCCCAGGACGCTGCGCTCGCCGACGCC
>NZ_DAINST010000070.1:0-16202 GCF_036741115.1 Dietzia sp. | reverse complement strand
CAAGCGGACCATCGGCATGTCCGGCGCGGATCTCGAGAACGTTCTCAACGAGGCGGCGCTCCTCGCCGCCCGCCTGCAGCGCAGCGAGATCACCAACGACCTCCTCGAGGAGGCCTCGGACCGCGCGATCGGCGGGCCGCGGAAGAAGAACCGCATGATCTCCGAGAAGGAGAAGAAGATCACCGCCTACCACGAGGGCGGGCACGCGCTCGCGGCCTGGGCGATGGACGATCTCGAGCGCGTCCACAAGGTCACGATCCTCGCGCGCGGCCGCACCGGCGGGCACGCGATGGTCGTGCCGGAGGACGATAAATCGCTGGAAACCCGCGCGGACATCATCGCGCGGATCGTCATGGCGATGGGCGGCCGCGCGGCCGAGGAGTACATCTTCGGCGAGCCCACCTCGGGCGCGTCCTCGGATATCGAGAACGCGACGAAGCTCGCGCGCACCATGGTCACCAAGTACGGCATGAGCGCGAAGCTCGGCGCCGTCGCGTACGGCAAGGGCGGCGGGGACCCGTTCTCCTTCTCCGGCGGCGGGGACCAGGTGGACTACTCCGACGAGGTCGCCAAGGAGATCGACGAGCAGGTCCGCGAGATCATCGACGCGGCCCACGCCGAGGCCGTCGACGTCCTCGACGAGAACCGCGAGGCCCTGGACAAGGTCGCCGAGGAACTCCTCGACAAGGAAACGCTGCGCCAGGAGGATCTCGAGCGGATCTTCGCCTCGGTGAAGCGCCGTCCGCGGATCACCCGCTTCGACGAATTCGGGGGGCGCAAGCGCGCAACAAAGCCGCCGATCAAGACCCCGGCCGAACTCGCCATCGAGCGCGGCGAGCCGGTGCCCGAGCGGGTCGACCCGTTCTCCATCCCGCTTCCCGGAAGCGAAGAGGAGCGGGCCGCGGGCGCGAACGGCGAAGGCAACGACCGCCCTGCCTCTGACGGTGCACGTCCCTTCCCCCAGGCCCCCGCAGCAGGCGGGCCGCAGGGGCGCGGCGGATTCGGTGGTGGCGACCGCGAGACCACCGCGCTGCCGTCCTACGGCACCCCGCCGCCCCCCGGGTGGTCCGCGCCGGGCTGGCCGCCCAATTCGTCGAACACGCCCGCGGGGCCCGCCTACGGCCGCGGCGCCGAGTACGCCGGTGGGCAGCAGCAAGGTGTGCACCAGCAGGGAGCACAGCAGCGCCCCGCCGGGAACAGCGCACCGGCGCCCGAGGAGCGCAACGCAGTTCCTCCGCGCCCGCCGATCCACCCGACCAACCCGCCGGCGGGACAGCACGCTTCCGGCGGCCTCGGCGCAGCCGAGCGCCCGGCGCCGGGCTTCCCTTCGCAGGCCGAGTCTGAGCGACCCGACCGCCCGCACGGGATGGGTCCTGCGCAGGACCTCGAGTCCACGCAGGTCCAGCCGCGCGTCGGTGGCGAGCGCGAGGAGCCGACCACCGGCCGGCACGCGAAGATCGACCCAGAAGCGGTCCGCCGGGCTGCAGAGGAGCGCCAGACCGGACAGCCCGGTAGCGCCCCGAGCGACTACCGCACCGAGGGCGGCGGGCGCCGCCGTCGCGAGGACCGTGAGAACGGATGGAGGGCACCGTGGGAGGAGTAGACCCCATCGCCATCTCCGATCCGACCGAACGCCCCGCATTCGACGAGGAGCGGGCGGAGGCGGCCGTCCGCGAGCTGCTCTTCGCGGTCGGGGAGGACCCGGACCGTGAGGGGCTCCGGGACACCCCGGGCCGCGTCGCGCGGGCCTACGCGGAGACCTTCGCCGGGCTCCACGTCGACCCCGCCGAGGTCCTCGAGCGCACGTTCAACGAGGAGCATCGCGAGCTCGTCCTCGTGCGGGACATCCCCATCTACTCGACGTGCGAGCACCACCTCGTGCCGTTCCACGGCGTCGCCCACATCGGCTACATCCCGGGCTCCTCGGGCACGGTCACGGGGCTGAGCAAGCTCGCCCGCCTCGTCGACCTCTATGCCAAGCGCCCGCAGGTCCAGGAGCGGCTCACCTCGCAGGTCGCCGACGCGCTCGTGGAGAAGCTGCAG
The DNA here is from genome assembly GCF_036741115.1 of Dietzia sp. Lineage (NCBI taxonomy): Bacteria > Bacillati > Actinomycetota > Actinomycetes > Mycobacteriales > Dietziaceae > Dietzia > Dietzia sp. Next base: position 14,159 of record NZ_DAINST010000070.1, on the reverse strand, counting down.
CCGAACGGCGCCATCGTGGTCATCGAGTGCGAGCACCTGTGCATGGCGATGCGCGGTATCCGCAAGCCCGGCGCCGTGACCACCACCTCCGCCGTAAGGGGCTCGCTGCGCTCGAACTCGGATACGCGGGCCGAGGCGATGCGGCTCATCCGAGGGACATAGGGTGGTCGCCGTGAAATCCAAGCCGAGCACGGTCCCGAATCTCGCGGTGCACGCCGCGGATCGCCGCTGCCTCGTCATGGGCATCGTCAATGTCACGGAGGACTCGTTCTCCGACGGCGGGCGGTACCTCGACGCGGCCGACGCCGTGCGGCACGGAGAGGCGCTCGCCGCCGAGGGTGCAGACCTGGTCGACGTGGGCGGCGAGTCCACCCGCCCGGGCGCGGTCCGCGTGCCCGCCGCGGATGAGGCGGGGCGGGTCGTTCCCGTCGTCCGGGAGCTCGCCGCCGCAGGGGTCGCGGTCAGCGTCGACACGATGCGGGCGCGGGTCGCGGCAGAAGCGATCGAAGCGGGCGCGAGCATCGTCAATGACGTCTCCGGCGGTCTTGCCGACCCGGACATGGCTGCGGTCGTCGCCGAGAGCGGAGTGCCCTGGGTGCTCATGCACTGGGTGAGCCCCGATGATTTCGCCTCGGGCGCCGCGGGCAACGCACACGCCGATTCCGATGTCGTCGCCGACGTGCTCGGCCACCTCGGTCGCCGCGTCGACGCCGCGCTCTCCGCAGGCGTCGCATCGGAGCAGATCATCCTCGACCCTGGCCTCGGATTCGCGAAGGGCGCCGCGGACAACTGGCGCCTGCTCCACGGCCTCGACCGGCTCACCGCGATGGGCTTCCCCGTCCTCGTGGCGGCCTCGCGCAAGCGTTTCCTCGGCACACTACTGGATGACGGCGAAGGTGCCCCGACCCCGGTCGAGCGTGATTCCGCCACCGCCGCGATCTCGGCGCTGGCCGCGGAACGCGGGGCCTGGGCGGTCCGGGTTCACAACGTCAGGCCGAGTGCGGAAGCGGTCAGGGTCGCCGCCGCATGGCGCTCCGCGGGTGCGGTGAACGGGGGTTCGGATGGCTGACAGGATCGAGCTCCGCGGACTCCGCGTCCCCGGTTTCCACGGCGTTTTCGAGGACGAGAAGCGCGATGGCCAGGATTTCTACGTCGACGTCGTGCTCTGGGCGGACCTCGCCGCGGCCGCTGCGAGCGACCGCCTCGAGGACACCGTGGACTACGGCGCCGTCGCTGCGGTCGCCGAGCGGATCGTCGGCGGAGAGCCCTGCGACCTGATCGAGCGGGTCTCGGGGCTCGTGGCCGACGAGCTGCTCGACCTGGACGAGAAGATCCACGCCGCCGAGGTCACCATCCACAAGCCGCAGGCACCGATCGACGCCGAGTTCGCGGACGTCGCCGTCGTCGCGCGCCGCTCGAGGACGAAGAGAGGCGAGCAACGATGACCGACGACGAGCTGTCCCTGTCCAGGCCCTTCGTGGCGCCCGACTATCGCACGGTCCTCTCCATCGGTTCCAACCTCGGAGACAGCGACGACCTCGTCGCCTGGGTCGTGGCCTGCGCCCGCGAGACCGGCGGTCGAGTGGAGGTCTCGGGAATCTACCGCACCCCGCCGTGGGGCGGTGTCGAACAGCCGGACTTCCGGAACGTCACCATCGCCATCGAGTCCGCCTACACCCCGCGGCAGTGGCTCCTCTGGGGCAACAATCTCGAGGCCCGGGCGCTGCGCACCCGTGAGCTCCGCTGGGGCCCGCGCACCCTCGACGTCGACGTGATCGCCGCCGACCTTATCGACGACCGCGGCGACCGGCTGATCGTCCGCTCCGACGATCCGCAGCTCCTGCTCCCGCATCCGCGGGCGTTCGAGCGGGCGTTCGTCCTCGTGCCGTGGCTCGAGATCGAGCCCGATGCCCAGCTCGACGGCGTCCCCATCTCCGAGCTGATCCAGCGCCTACCCGAGGCGGAGCGCGCGGCGATCGTGCGGCTCGGGGACGTGCCCCCGGCCGATCCCGACGATCCGCCGGTCGTCCGGGAATAGCGCCGTGGACCGGACGAACTGGACCACCGTCGTCCTCATCGCCTGCGTCGCATTCGCCGTGGGCATCGCCGCGGGGCTCCGGCTCTTTTCGGGGATGCCGCCGCTGTCGTACCTCACGGCTGTCCCCGTCGCGCTGGTCTGCGTCGTCGACCTCGTCCTCGGATTGCGGGTCCGCTCCGCGATCGCGAAACGCCGGGTCGGGCTGGACCGCTCGCAGACCAGCCCGCACACCGTGGTCGTCGTGCTCGCCCTCGCGAAGGCCTCGACGGTGCTCGGCGCCGTGATCGGGGGAGCGGGCGCAGGGTATGCGATCCCGCTGGGGATCCGCGCCGGAGATAACTCGGCCGCAGCGCACGACTTGCCCGTCGCGATCGTCCTCGCCGTCCTCGGCTTCGTCCTCTGCGGGATCGGCCTGCTCACCGAGACGTGGTGCAAGGTTCCACCCGGTGACGACGCCCCGCGCGAATCCTCACGCCAACCGCGGCACGCTTGACGTCACATCCTTAACAGGCGTTGACTCGTGCACCGTGCGGGCAGGTAAAGTGCGCCGTATGAGTGCCGATCGTCCCTCGCAGCCTTCGCACCCCGGTTTTCCTGGGGATTTCCACGGGGATTTCCACGGGGATCCCCACGGGGATCCGTCCGGCAATTTGCCCGGGGATTTTTCTGGGCAATCCACGGGCGAGTTCGCCGTGCCCACGCAAGGCCATCCCGGGCAGGGGCATCCCGCGCAGGGAAATGGCGCCAAGGGACATCCCACGCAGGGGAATGCCATCCCGGCGAATGCCGCCCAGGGCCACAGGCTCTCCGCGGGAGCAGGCAACCCCGCGGACACCGGTGGCCCAGCAGTCCGGGGCCGCCAGCCGGCGAGGGGCGAAGGCAGCCGCGATGACCGAGGCGATCGGGGCGTGAGCCGCAGCAAGCCGGGCGCCACGGCCGGCGAGGGGCGCTCGGCGAGCTCGGTCGCACAGATCGCGATGGCCGTGCTCTTCGTGCTTGCGATCGTCGCCACGATCGTCATGGTGTTCAGCAACAACGATCTCTGGATGCGGATCGGTCTGCTCGCCGCCCTGTGGTCCGCGCTCGTCGGCGCGCTCCTCGTGGCCCGCGACCGCCGCGCGGCGCAGCAGGCGGCAGAGCGAGAGGCGGACCTCAAGCGAGTCCACGCCCTCGAGCTCGAGTCCGAGGTCGCCGCTCGCCGAGAGGGCGAGCACAACCTGCGCGAGGAGCTCCGCGAGGAGCTCCGCGCCGAGCACGACGAATCGCTCGAGTCCCTGCGCGTCGAGGTCGTCGCCCTCCGCTCGCAGCTCGAGCAGCTCGGAGTGCAGCCCATCGTCGACGGCAGCCGTTCAGTCGACGCGGGCCGTCGCGCCCAGGAGCTCGCCGGCGCGACCGGTCCAGCCTCCACGCGCGGCGATTCGGGACGCACCGGCGGTTTCCCGTACGGAGCCGAGCAGGCGCCCGGCCGTGGCGACGACCACGAGCGAGGCCAGGCCGCCGAGCAGGCCCATTCGCAGGATCAGGCACACGACTACGACCGGTCCTCCGGCGACACGGCTCCCGCCGCCGACCGCGCTTCCCATGCCGGCCCGGCCGGTGCCGGCGCGAACGGCGGCTACGGCCGCGGCTACGACGACGCCGGCGTCCACCCCGCTCCTATCCGGGTGGCCGGCGCGGACTCGACTCCGAGCACTGAAGTCACCTCATCGATGCCCAAGTTCCGTGAAGACCGGGAGGCGCCCGCGCGTTGGGGCAGCCCGCAGGCTGAAGAGCGCCGCTCGCCTTTCGTCGCGGCCGGCTTCGGCGCCGCGTCCACTCCACACAGGTACGGCAGCGAGAGCGTCCCTGAACCTGCCCGCGAGTCCGAGACGATCGGAACTCCGGAGCCGGCCCGCACCCCGGAGCCTGTCCGCGAGCCCGAGTCGGCGCGCGAACCGGATCCGGCCCCTGCAGCCGAGCAGCCCGTAGCGACCGGTCCGGGCACCGACCGCTTCAGTTCCTTCGAGTCCTTCCGCCTCTCGGCACCGCCGAGCTTCGCGGAGGAAGCCGAGCTCCCCGATTTCGATGCCCCCACCGGCTTCGAACTCTCTTCCGGCGCCGCGCCCAGCGCGGGCTGGGGCGTCGCGCCCACGGGCGGCGGTATCGGCGGCTCGGTCGCGGACGCCGATCCCTTCGCCGGCACCGGCTGGGGCAACTCCGGCTCGGGTACGGCTTCGGCTGCCGCGCACGGGGCCGACACCGCCGACACCACCGAGTCCACGACGGCTCGCCGTCACGGCGGCGCGCACGAGGCCGCAACGGGTGGCGGCTTCTCCCTCACGCCCGCGGACGAACCCCGCCCGGGACGGCGCCGGAAGCCCGATACCGACGCCGAATCCGCGAACTCGGCAACCGAGGAACCGCGCCCCGGCCGGCGCCGCAAGCCCGAGCCCGACGCGGACGTCGAGACCGGCGCCGGCGCCCGCTCGCGCCACGGTTCGGCCGAGGGCACCTCTGTCGCCGACCTGCTCGCGCGCTTCGGCGAGGGGTCAGGCGAAGGCTCGGCCGGCAACACGGGTGGCGGCCGGCGCCGCCGCAAGGACTAGGCGACCGGGGGCATGTCGGCAGCCGACCACAACCAGCCCCGCGGCTCGGACGGACCGGACGGATTCGAATCGGATCCCGGCGCCGATGCCGCGGCGCTCCCTCCCTCACCGGGGGCGCCGGCGAGGCTCGCCGTCGGGATCATCTCGGCGGGACGTGTCGGGACCGCACTCGGCGAGGCGCTCGAGCGCGTCGGGCACGTCGTCGTCGCGGCGAGCGCGCCCTCCGCGGCCGCCGCGAACCGCCTCGCGGAGCGACTCCCCGAGGCCCGGGTGGCAACGCCTGCCGAGGTCGCCCGATCTTCCGAACTTCTCGTCCTCGCGGTCCCGGATCCCGCGCTCTCCGACGTCATAGGCGAGCTCGCCGCGTCCGGGGCGGTCCGTCCGGGCCACATCGTCATCCACAGCGCCGGCGCGCTGGGCGCCGCCGCCCTGCGCCCGTTCCACCGCATCGGGGCTGTCGTCGCCGCGACCCACCCCGCGATGACCTTCGTCGGAGCCCCCTCGGACGCGGACAAGCTGGCGGGAAGCGGCTGGGGAGTGACGGCGCCCGACGAGATCGGCCAGGCCGTCGGCGAGTCTCTCGTCATCGAGATGGGCGGGCGCCCCGTCCGCATCGAGGAGTCCCAGCGGGCGCTGTACCACGCGGCGCTCGCACACGGCTCGAATCACCTGGTCACGCTCATCGCCGACGCGCTCGCCGCGCTCGAGCTCGCGATCGGGGGCCCGGACGGCCGCTCCGATCCCGACGGCCGCGCGCCGAACCTCCTCGGCCCGCTGGTTCGGGCGGCGCTGGAGAACGCGCTCGCCTCGGGCGACGCGGCGCTCACGGGCCCCGTGATGCGCGGAGACGTCGACACAGTGCGCCGCCACCTCGAGGTCCTCGGTGGCGCGGACGCCGGAATCGCCGACGGCTACCGGTCGCTGGCGCTGCGCACGGCCCGCAAGAGGCGATCGGGCGCGGCGATGCTCGAGGCGATAGGCGATAATGGTTCGCCGGACCGCCCCGAAGGGCGAGAACCCGACCGCCGCGAAGGGCGAACAGAAGACCGGTAGGGAAGCGGCCGGACGACCGTCCCGCCAGGAGAACCGAGGAGAATCGCGAATGACCCAGGGTGGACGCCCCGCGACAGGACCGGGCTACCGCAAGGGCGAGCTCACCGTGCACCACGTGCCGTCGGAGCTGCAGCGCACCACCACGGCGCTGCGCACGGCCGGCCGCCAGATCGTCCTCGTGCCCACGATGGGCGCGCTACACGAGGGGCACCTCCGCCTCGTGGAGATGGCCAAGCGCGTGCCCGGCGCCGTGGTGGTGGTGTCGATATTCGTCAACCCACTGCAGTTCGGCGAGGGCGAGGACCTCGACGCCTACCCGCGCACGCTCGACGAGGACATCGAGAAGCTCCGGGAAGCCGGGGTCGAGCTGGTCTTCGCGCCCACGGCCGCTGCGATGTACCCGGAAGGCCCGCGGACGACCGTCGAGCCCGGGCCGCTCGCCGCCGAGCTCGAGGGTGCGGTGCGCCCCGGCCACTTCGCGGGGATGCTCACCGTGGTGTGCAAGCTGTTCATGATCGCTCGCCCGCACCGCTCGATCTTCGGCGAAAAGGACTACCAGCAGCTGGTCCTCGTGCGGCAGATGGTCGCCGACCTCAACCTGGATGTCGCGGTCTCCGGCGTGCCCACGGTCCGCGAGAACGACGGCCTCGCGCTGAGCTCGCGGAACCGGTACCTCGACGAGAAGCAGCGCGAGCAGGCGATGGTGCTCTCGGCGGCGCTCGTCGCGGGCGCGCACGGCGCGGGCACAGGGCCGGGGGAGGCGCTCGCGGCGGCGCGCTCCGTTCTCGCCGAGGAGCCCGCGCTCGAGGTGCAGTACCTCGAGCTCCGCTCCCCGGATCTCGGTCCCGCCCCGGACTCCGGCGAGGCGCGCCTCCTCGCGGCGGTGTCGCTCGGTTCGGTGCGGCTCATCGACAACGTCGGCGTGCTCATCGGGGAGTAGCGGCGCTCGGGCCGACCTCGGACTTTTTCGGACTTCCGGCCCGTCCGGCGTAGTCTTTGCGTGTCCCCCTTTCCCCCGAGGGTTCGGCCCGCAGAACCCGATCGCCGTCCACCCCTTCTTCACCGGAGCACGCACACATGCAACGGACAATGCTCAAGTCCAAGATCCACCGAGCAACCGTGACCCAGGCCGACCTCCACTACGTCGGCTCCTGCACCATCGACGAAGACCTCATGGACGCCGCCGATCTGCTCGAGGGCGAGCAGATCGACATCGTGGACATCAACAACGGCAATCGCCTCACCACGTACTGCATCGCGGGCGACCGCGGGACCGGCGTGCTGGGCATCAACGGCGCCGCCGCGCATCTCATCCACCCCGGCGATCTCGTCATCTGCATCGCCTACGGGCTCATGGACGACGCCGAGGCGCGTGAGTACTCGCCGCGCGTCATCTTCGTGGACGAGCACAACAAGGCTCTCGAGACCGGCTCCGACCCGGCGAATGCCCCCGCGGGCTCCGGTCTGGTCAACCCCCGGCACCCGGAGTAGGTGCCGCCAGCGCTCCGTGCCCGGCTCGCTCGACCCCACCCATGACGGCGGAGGCCGGCTCCCCTGAAGAGAAGCCGGCCTCCGCCGTCATAGATGTATTTCCGCCCTGTTCGGGTTCCTCCGGGATCAGAGCCCGTAGGTCTTGCCGATGATGTCGCGCTGGATCTCGTTGGTCCCGCCGTAGATGGTCGATACGACGGACTGGCGGACGAGGCGCTCGATGCCGTACTCGCTGGCGTAGCCGTAGCCGCCCATGGATTGCATCGCCTCGAGGGTGACCCGCTTGGACAGCTCCGTCGCCTTGAGCTTGGCCATCGAGGCCTCGCGGGGGAGGAGCGCGGAGGGGTCCGCGTCGACCTTCTTCGCCACGGCGTAGACGAGGAGTCGGGTCGCCTCGATCTCCGTCGCCAGGTCGGCCATGCGGTGGCGGAGCACCTGGAACGAGCCGACGGGGCGGCCGAACTGCTCGCGCTCGGAAATGAACGACATGCAGATGTCGAAGGCGCGCGCGGAGATGCCGAGCTGCATCGCGGCGAGGATGAGCCGCTCGGTGTTGAGCCCCGCCATGAGCTGTATCCAGCCCTGACCGACCTCGCCGACCACGGAATCGGCCGGCAGGCGGACGTCGTCGAAGTAGAGGTCGTTGACCTCCTTGCCGCCCATCGTGGGGATGCCCGAGATGCGGAGTCCCTCGATGTCCGCGGGGACGTCGAACATCGTGATCCCCTCGTGCTTCTTGCCCTCCGAGGAGGTTCGGGCGACGAGGAGGATGCGGTCGGCGAAGTGAGCGTTCGAGCACCACGTCTTCTGCCCGTTGATCACCCAGCCGTCCCCGTCGGACGTGGCCTTGCACCGCAGGGCGCCTACATCGGAACCGGCGCCCGGCTCGGACATCGAGATCGAGAGCGTCCCGCCGTCGGCGAGGAGGCGGAGTGCGCGCTCGCGCTGCTCGGCGTTGCCGAACCGGTCGAACGCGGCCGCGGTGATGAGCGACGGGCCGATGCTGCCGATGGGCGCGAGGCCGTACATCGCTCGGTCGAGGAGGATGCACATCTCCGTCGCTCCTGCGCCGTCGCCGCCGAACTCCTCGGGGACCGTGATCCCGAGCCACCCCTGCTTCGCGAACTTCTCGTAGATCTCCGGGCTGTGTGCGCCGTCGCCGGCGAGCTCGGCGGCTCGGGTGGGGGAGCCGATCTCGCGGGAACAGAATTCGTCGATCGAATCGGAGAAGGCCTTCTGCTCCGGAGTGAGGATGTCGAATAGCACTGCGGTTCCTTTCCCGTCCGGCTATTGCCCGCCGGACACTTACTGGGTATGATCTAGGTCACATCAAACTACATCAAATATATCTGACACGAGAGGGGGCCCGGTGAGTCAGACCGCCGAATCCATACAGCAGGGGACCGCGGAGGGCGTCGTCGGCGATACCCTTCTCGTCGCCGATCCACGCTCGGGCGAGACCATCGCCGAGTACCCGGTCCACGGCTCGGCGGACGTTCGCGCCGCGGTGGACAGGGCGCGCGGAGCGTCCCGCTGGTGGACCGCTCAGGGCGAGCGCGGTCGCCGCGAATGGCTCCTCGAGTTCAAACGGTTGATCGCCTCGCGTTCCGGGGAGCTCGCGGACCTCATCTCCGCGGAGACGGGGAAGCCCTACGAGGACGCGCTGCTCGAGGTCATGCTCGCCGTGGGCCACCTCGAGTGGGCCGCGAAGAACGCCGCCAAGGTCCTCGGAAGGACCAAGGTGCCCTCGGGGCTCACGATGGCCAACCAGCGCGCGTATCTCGACCACGTGCCGTTCGGCGTCGTCGGCGTGATCGGCCCGTGGAACTACCCGCTGTTCACGCCAATGGGCTCGATCTCCTATGCGCTGGCCGCAGGCAACACGGTGGTGTTCAAGCCCAGCGAATACACGCCCGGTGTGGGCACGTGGCTCGCGGAGGCGTGGGAGTCGCTGGGGGCGAGCAACACGATCCTCGAGGTGGTCACGGGGGCGGGGGAGACCGGCGCGGCACTGTGCGCGGCCGGGGTAGACAAGCTCGCATTCACCGGCTCGGCGCGGACTGGCTCGCGGGTCATGGCGGCTTGCGCCGAGACGCTCACCCCGGTGGTCATCGAGGCGGGCGGGAAGGACGCGATGCTCGTCGCCGCGGATGCGGATCTCGATGCCGCCGCGGAGCAGGCTGCATTCGGCGCCATGGGCAATGCGGGGCAGACCTGCGCCGGGGTCGAGCGCATCTACGTCGCCGAGGAGGCCTTCGACGCCTTCGTGGAGAAATTCACGGTGATCGTCCGCGAGCTCGAGCCGGGAGTGGGGAAGGAAGCGAGCTACGGGCCCATGACCATGGACTCGCAGCGCGAGATCATCTCCAGGCACATCGACGCCGCACTCGATGCCGGCGCCACGGCAATCGTCGGCGGAAGGGATTCGGCCGAGCACAGGGTCGTGGGCCCCGTCATCCTCGTCGACGTCCCCGAGGACAACCCGGCCGTCACCGAGGAGACCTTTGGTCCCGTGGTCGTCATCAACAGGGTCGCCGATCTCGCCGAGGGCGTGGCCAGGGCCAATGGCACGAACTACGGGCTCGGCGGCTCGATCTTCACTAAAGACGCGCGAGCCGGGCTCCGCGCGGCAGAGAAGATGCGAGCGGGCGGGGTGTCGGTCAACTCCTTCCTCTCCTTCGCGGCGATCCCCGCACTGCCCTTCGGCGGGAGCGGGAGCTCGGGCTTCGGCCGTATCCATGGCGCGGACGGGCTCCGCGAATTCGCGATGCCCAAGGGGGTCACCACGCAGCGCTTCCCTCCGCCGCTGAAGCTCATGAGCATGAACCGAAGCGCGCGCGACATCTCCATCGTCGAGTGGATGCTGTCGAACCTGCAGTCCAAGCGGTAGGGGCCGGCCGCTCGCCCCGCCGAACGCACGGAGAACCGAAGAGGCAACGGAATCATGAAATCGGCATTGCTCCCCACACTCAATCCCCTCGACCACTCCGTCCTAGAGGAGTGTTCCGGCCGCGTTCTGCCGCCTTCGAAACGGCACTGGCTCCGGCGGATCGAGGAGCTCGACCCCGTCCACGATGCCCAGACAATCCACCACATCACCGCGCTCGTCGAATTCCCCTTCGACTACCAGCGCTCCCTGGAATTCGCGCTCTACAGGACCTACTGTGTCCCCTCGGTCTCCGATCTCCTCGACGAGACAGGGGAGTTCGAGCACCGCCCGCAGAAGCGGTACGACGACACGGCTCTGCTCATGACCGAGCTCATCCAGCACGGTATCGACCGCGGCCGCGGGCGGGAGGCGTTGCGGACGATCAACAGGAACCACGCCCGCTACGAGATCTCCAACGAGGACTTCCTCTACGTTCTGTCGACCTTCATCTTCGAGCCGCTGGACTGGCTCGATGCGTACGGCTACCGCCGCCTCCATCCCCACGAGCGGATCGCAGCATTCGAGTTCTACCGCCAGGTCGGCTCCCGGATGGGGATCGACTCCATCCCTGGCACTCTCGCCGAGTTCCGCACGTGGCGTGACCTCTACGAGGAGGAACATTTCGCGCGGACGGAGACGACGGTCGCCGTGGGTGGGTACACCCTCGGGCTGATGAAGGCCTGGTTCCCCGCCCCGGCCGGGCCGTTCGTCGAGCTCGGGGTCAATGCCCTGCTCGACGACAAGATGCGCGAAGCGTTCGGCTTTGACGAGCCGCATCGGGCGTTCAAGGTCGCGATGAGTACCGCGCTGCGCCTCCGCGGGCGAATCGTCGGTCTCCTGCCCGCGCGTCGCCGCGGGGTCGACATCGATTCCGAGCCCAACCGCACGTATCCCGATTTCGGCCCCGACTTTCCCGTCCGGGATCTCGGGGCGTGCCCGTTCCACGCGCCGGCCCCGGAGTCCCGCTCCGATGGAGGGAAGGGGCGTGTGACGGCGGACCGCGAAGTCACCACGGCCACACCGTCGGGGGATGCCGCCTGATTCGAAGGGGCCGCGCTCGCCGGGCTTCGAAGTTCGCTGTGAGCCAGTTCACTCGATTCCGTACGCGTCCTAAATATATGTGATTTGATTATTCGCAAGCCGCCAATCCGGGCGGGCGAGCAGCCGCCGGCGAGACCAAATAGGAGGACCAGTCATGATCCGTACGTCGTTCACCGAGGTATTCGGGGTCGAGACCCCGATCGTCCAGGGCGGGATGATGTGGGTGGGCACCGCGGAACTGGCGTCCGCCGTCTCGAATGCCGGAGCTCTCGGCACGATCACGGGGCTCACCCAGCCCACCCCCGAGGCCCTCGCCAAGGAGATCGCACGCTGCCGGGAGATGACGGACCGCCCGTTCGCCGTCAACCTCACGATCCTCCCGTCGATTTCGCCGCCGCCCTACGCCGAGTACCGCGACGCGATCGTGGAGTCCGGCGTCAAGATCGTCGAGACGGCCGGTTCGAGCCCGAAGGAGCACCTGCCGGTGTTCCACAAGGCCGGCATCAAGGTCATCCACAAGTGCACGTCCGTGCGCCATGCGCTCTCGGCGCATCGGCTCGGGGTCGACGCGGTGAGCATCGACGGCTTCGAATGCGCCGGGCACCCCGGCGAGGACGACATCCCCGGGCTCGTCCTCATCCCGGCGGCTGCGGCCAGGCTCGACATCCCGATGCTCGCGTCGGGAGGCTTCGCCGACGCCCGCGGCCTCGTCGCCGCGCTCGCGCTCGGCGCCGACGGGATCAATATGGGCACGCGCTTCATGTGCACCGCCGAATCGCCCATCGACGAAGCGGTCAAGAAGCGGATCACGGAGGCGAGCGAGCTCGACACGAAGCTCATCTTCCGCACGCTGCGCAACACCGCACGCGTGGCGAAGAACGCCGTCTCCGAGGAGGTCGTGGAGATCGAGTCACGCGGTGCCGAATTCTCCGACATCCAGCATCTCGTCGCCGGCGCCCGCGGCCGCAAGGTCTACGAGAACGGTGACCTCGACGCGGGCATCTGGAGCGTCGGCCTCGTCCAGGGGCTCATCAACGACGTCCCCACGTGTGGCGATCTCGTCTCCAGGATCGTCCGCGAGTCTAAGGAACTCATCACCGATCGCCTTGCCGGCGCCGTCACCACCGCGGGAATCGGGCAGTGACGGCGAAGGTCGAAAACGCCCTCGCCTCCACGAGCGCCGGCTATCGCGTCGGTTTGCCGTCATCCGAGTAGTTCTCCCGTTCCCCGCTCCAAACCCACCGGTCACCCGAACCGCCCAACCGAATCGCCATAGACGTAGCCCAGGAGGACACCATGTCCGCACGCCTGTACACCGCCACCGAGCTCTCGCCGGAGCTGCAGACGTTCCGGCGCAATACCTGGAACTCGTGGGTCCGGACCCACGCCGAGTCGCGGGGAGACGAGATCGCGTTCCGCTTCCTCGGGCAGGACACGAGCTGGGCGCAGCTCGACGCGAATGTCGAGTCCTTCGCGGACGCGCTGGTCAGGCGCGGCGTCGAGCCGGGCGATCGGGTGCTCATCATGGCGCTCAACTGCACGGAGTTCGTCGAGACCGTGCTTGGCGCGAACAGGATCGGTGCCATCGCGGTGCCGATCAACTTCCGACTCACCCCGCCCGAGATCGCGTACCTCGTGGGCGATTGCACGCCCAAGGTGGTGGTCACCGATGCGCTGCTCGCCCCGCTCGTCCCTGCGATCGCGGCCGCGGGCGGGGAAATCGGCCATCACATCGTCATCGGCGGGGAGCCGGGCACCGAGGGGCAGACCACCTGGGCGGACGCGCTCGCGGAAGACGGCGATCCGCACCCGGAGATCGATGTCCCAGAGGACGCGGTGTCGCTCATCATGTACACCTCGGGCACGACCGGACGGCCCAAGGGCGCGATGCTCACGCACCAGAACATGGTGGCGCAGGCGCTCACATGCATTCGGGTGTTCCAGCAGTTCGACCAGGCGAGCATCGGCATCTGCGCGGTCCCCATGTTCCACATCGCGGCGCTCGGGGCGATAGCCCCGTCCCTCCAGCTCGGCACGCGCACCGTGATCAACCCGCTGCAGGAGTTCGACCCGGGGCAGTTCCTCGACACCTGCGCTGCCGAGGGCATCACCAGCGTCTTCCTCGTCCCCGTGCAATGGCAGGCCGTGTGCGCCGAGCAGAACGCGAGGCCGCGGGAGCTGGCGTTCCGCAACATCTCCTGGGGTGCCGCACCGGCCACGGACACGATTCTGCGCGCCATGGCCGAGACCTTCCCCGATGCTCTCAACAGCGCGGTCTTCGGGCAGACCGAGATGTCGCCGATCACGTGCGCGCTCGAAGGCGGCGACGCGCTGCGCAAGATCGGCTCGGTCGGCAAGGTCATCCCCACGATCCGCGCGCGCGTCCTCGACCCGCTCGGCGAGGATGTCGCGCCCGGGGAGATCGGCGAGATCGTCTACCGCGGCCCCACGATGATGGCCGGCTACTGGAACAAGCCCGAGGAGACGGCGAAGGCCTTCGAGGGCGGCTGGTTCCACTCCGGCGACCTCGTGCGGATCGATTCGGAGGGCTTCGTCTACGTGGTCGATCGGGTCAAGGACATGATCATCTCCGGTGGAGAGAACATCTACTGCGCCGAGGTGGAGAACGCGATCGCCGGCTACGAGCGGGTGCGCGAGGTCGCGGTCGTGGGGCGCAAGGACGAGAAGTGGGGCGAGACGCCGGTCGCCGTGATCGCGCCCGCGGGCGACGGCGCCGACATCACGGTCGAGGAGCTCCGCGAGTACCTCGCCGATAAGCTCGCCCGGTACAAGCAGCCGCGCGACGTGGTGATCGTCGATCAGCTGCCGCGCAATGCGTCGGGCAAGGTCACCAAGCACACGCTGCGGTCCGAGATCGGCGCCGGGGCGTAGGGCAACCGAGGAAGAAGTTTTCGGCGTCGATCCGCGGGTTAGTAGTGCCTCGCGGGTCGGCGCTGTTCATGCGTGGTTCCTAGTGGTCCGCATTTGAAGTGTTGTTACGGTTGGCTTTCGCGAGGACTTC
>NZ_DAINST010000069.1:0-16724 GCF_036741115.1 Dietzia sp. | reverse complement strand
GAGTACCACCTGTTCAACCCGGACACGGTGTTCAAGCTCCAGCACTCCACGCGCAGCGGTAAGTACGAGATCTTCAAGGAATACACGAAGCTCATCGACGACCAGTCGGAGAACCTCGCCACGCTGCGCGGCCTCTTCCGCTTCACGAGCGACCGCCCGTCGATCTCCATCGACGAGGTCGAGCCGGTCTCCGAGATCGTCAAGCGGTTCTCCACCGGCGCCATGTCATACGGCTCGATCTCGGCCGAGGCCCACGAGACGCTCGCCATCGCGATGAACCGTCTCAAGGGCCGCTCGAACTCCGGCGAGGGCGGGGAGAACCCCGCGCGCTTCACGCCGGAGGAGAACGGCGACTGGCGTCGTTCGGCGATCAAGCAGGTCGCGTCCGGCCGCTTCGGCGTCACGGCGAACTACCTCGCGAACTGCACCGACATCCAGATCAAGATGGCGCAGGGCGCGAAGCCCGGCGAGGGCGGCCAGCTCCCGCCGAACAAGGTGTACCCGTGGGTCGCCGAGGTCCGTGGCTCCACCCCGGGCGTCGGGCTCATCTCGCCGCCGCCGCACCACGACATCTACTCGATCGAGGACCTCGCGCAGCTCATCTACGACCTGAAGAACGCGAACCCGCAGGCTCGCGTCCACGTCAAGCTCGTCGCCGAGCAGGGCGTCGGCACGGTCGCGGCCGGCGTCTCGAAGGCGCACGCGGACGTCGTGCTCATCTCGGGCCACGACGGCGGCACGGGCGCCTCGCCGCTCAACTCGCTCAAGCACGCGGGCGGCCCCTGGGAGATCGGCCTCGCCGAGACCCAGCAGACGCTGCTGCTCAACGGCCTCCGCGACCGTGTCGTCGTGCAGGTCGACGGCCAGCTCAAGACCGGTCGTGATGTCATGGTCGCGGCTCTCCTGGGCGGCGAGGAATTCGGCTTCGCCACTGCTCCGCTCGTCGTCTCGGGCTGCATCATGATGCGCGTGTGCCACCTCGACACCTGCCCGGTGGGCGTCGCGACGCAGAACCCGGTGCTCCGAGAGCGCTTCACCGGCAAGGCCGAGTACGTGGTCAACTTCATGGAGTACATCGCCGAGGAGGTGCGCGAGTACCTCGCGGAGCTCGGTTTCCGCACCCTCGACGAGGCCATCGGCCACTCGGAGTGCCTCGACATCGAGCGCGCGCTCAAGCACCACAAGCGCGCCGCGAAGCTCGATCTCAGCCCGATCTTCGAGCAGGTCGACTCGCCGTTCATGCACCAGGATCTGCACCAGACCAAGGAGCAGAACCACAAGCTCGATCAGGCGCTCGACCAGAAGATCATCGCCGACACCCGCGCTGTTGTGGATGCGGGCAGCGGCTCGCTCGAGCTCGAGTACCCGATCGTCAACGTCAACCGCTCGGTCGGCACGATGCTCAGCCACGAGATCTCCAAGCTCCACGGCGCGGCAGGCCTCGAGCCGGGCAGCATCGACCTGAGCTTCACGGGCTCTGCCGGCAACTCGTTCGGGGCGTTCATGACTCGCGGCATCACCGCTCGGGTCTACGGCGACGCCAACGACTACGTCGGCAAGGGCCTTTCCGGCGGCCGGATCATCGTCCGGCCCAGCGCCGAGGTCCCCGACAACTTCGCGGCGGAGGAGAACATCATCGCCGGCAACGTCATCGGCTACGGCGCCACGAAGGGCGAGATGTTCCTCCGCGGCATCGTGGGCGAGCGCTTCTGCGTCCGGAACTCTGGCGTCACGGCCGTGGTCGAGGGCGTGGGCGACCACGCCTGCGAGTACATGACGGGCGGCCGCGTGGTCGTGCTGGGCGAGACTGGGCGCAACGTCGCGGCCGGCATGTCCGGCGGCATCGCGTACTTCTACGACCCGGAGAACAAGCTCGGGGAGAACCTCAACACCGAGTTGGTCGACCTCGAGGAGTTGGGCACTGAAGACGCACAGTTCCTACACGACGTCGTCACACAACATCGAGATCTGACCGAATCTGCGCTCGCCGACAGGATCCTGTCGGGCTGGTCGCAGAATATCACCGCCTTCCGGAAGGTCATGCCGCGCGATTACAAGCGTGTGCTCCTCGCCATCGAGCAGGCCGAGAAGGACGGACGCAACGTCGACGAGGCGATCATGGAGGCTGCAAATGGCTGATCCGAAGGGCTTTCTCAAGCACACCGAGCGCAAGCTCCCCACCGGCCGTCCGGTCGACGAGCGCGTCAAGGACTGGAACGAGGTCTACACCTCGACTCGCATCGATTTGCCGTTGCTCACCGACCAGGCGAGCCGCTGCATGGACTGCGGAATCCCGTTCTGCCACAAGGGCTGCCCGCTGGGCAACATCATCCCCGAGTGGAACGACCTGGTGTATCGGGGCCAGTGGGGCGAGGCGGTCGACCGCCTCCACGCCACGAACAACTTCCCCGAGTTCACCGGCCGACTCTGCCCGGCGCCCTGCGAGGGATCCTGCGTGCTCGGCATCAACCAGCCGGCCGTGACGATCAAGCAGATCGAGGTGGAGATCGCCGAGGAAGCGTTCGCCGGCGACCACCTCAAGCCGATCAAGCCGAGCTTTCAGACGGGTCAAAAGGTCGCCGTCGTCGGCTCGGGTCCGGCCGGCATGGCCGCTGCGCAGCAGCTCACCCGCGCCGGCCACGCCGTCACGCTCTTCGAGCGCGACGACCGCATCGGCGGGCTCATGCGCTACGGCATCCCGCAGTTCAAGATGGAAAAGCGCATCATCGATCGCCGGATCGAGCAGATGGAGGCCGAGGGCACCGTCTTCCGCACCGGCGTAAATGTGGGCAAGGACATCACGGCCTCGCAGCTTCGCGAGGAGTTCGACGCGGTCGTGCTGTCTGGCGGTGCGACCCTGCGCCGTGACCTGCCGATCCCGGGCCGCGAGCTCGACGGCATCCACCAGGCTATGGAGTACCTCCCCTGGGCGAACCGGGCTGCGGTCGGCGACGACGTCCTCGACGCGGACGGCGAGCCGCCGATCACCGCGAAGGGCAAGGACGTCATCATCATCGGCGGTGGCGACACCGGCGCGGACTGCCTCGGCACCGCGACCCGCCAGGGCGCGAAGTCGGTCAAGTCCTTCGAGATCATGCCGCAGCCGCCGGCCACCCGAGCCGCCTCGACTCCGTGGCCGACCTACCCGCTCATGCTCCGTACGCCTTCGGCGCACGAGGAGAACGGCGAGCGCATCTACAGCGTCTCCACCGCCGAGTTCATCGGCACGAACGGCAAGATCACGTCGCTCAAGGGCCACGAGGTCAAGATGGTCGACGGCCGCTTCCAGACCGTCGAGGGCTCGGACTTCGAGTACTCCGCCGATCTCGTGCTCCTCGCCATGGGCTTCACCGGTCCGCAGCAGGCCGGCCTGCTCAACGATCTGGGCGTCAAGTACACCGACCGTGGCAACGTGGTCCGCGACGACCACTTCGCCACGGATGTCGAGGGTGTGTTCGTTGCCGGCGACATGGGCCGGGGCCAGTCGCTCATCGTGTGGGCGATCGCCGAGGGTCGCTCCGCGGCCGCCGCGGTGGACCGTTACCTCATGGGAGAGACGGCGCTGCCGTCGCCGATCCGCCCGACCGACGCCCCGCAGCGCTAGTCTCGCTGCGCGTTGGCGCCCAAGCGCCCCCTGCCGATCAGCCCGATCGACAGGGGGCGTTTTTCATAATGTTGATCGCTAAGGTGGCGGGCGGACGATTCTCGGGCGTGCCCACTCCTTGCCGATTTCGCAGAAAGCGAGACCACGATGTTCACCGGGTTGAGCGCATTTCCGCTGACACCGCTCGTCGACGACCGGATCGATTCGGACACCTTCGGCACGCTCATCGCGAGGCTCTCCGCGTCGGGGGTCGACTCGATCACCGCGCTGGGCTCGACCGGTTCGTACGCGTACCTCTCGCCCACGGAACGGGCGCTCGTCGCGCGTGTCGCCGTCGAGAATGCGGGCGAGACCCCGGTGTTCGTGGGCGTCGGGGCGCTGCGTACCTCCCAGGTCCTCGCGAACATCGACGCGGCGCAGGAAGCCGGCGCCAGGGGGCTCCTGCTCGCCCCGATGACCTACCAGCCCCTCGGTGACGACGAGGTGTTCGGGCTCTTCGAGGCGGCCTGCGGGCACGCCGAGCTGCCCATCATCGTCTACGACAATCCCGACACGACCCACGTCGATTTCGGCCTCGGGCTCTACGAACGTATTGCCGCCCTCCCCGGAATCGCGTCGATCAAGATCCCAGGAATCCCCACTGAGCCGCAGAGCGCGGTGCGCCGGGTCGAGGAGATCCGCGCTGTCGTTCCCGGCCATGTGAGCATCGGAATCTCGGGCGACGCTTTCGCGGCGCCGGGGCTCGTCGCGGGATGCGACGCCTAATATTCGGTGATCGCCGGGACGATCCCAGAGCCCGCGCTCCGCATCGTCGAGGCCGTGCGGCGGGGAAACACCGACCAGGCGACGGCGCTCTCCGCGGAACTCGACCCTCTGTGGTCGCTGTTCACCGAACTCGGCGGGAGCCTCCGGGTAGTAGCCGCCATTGCCGAGGTGCTCGGCCTCGTACGGGCCCCCTCGCTTCCGCTCCCCGTTCAGGGGCTCGGAGCCGAAGGGCGGGCGCGGGTTGCGGAGGTCGTGGAGTCGCTGGGGCTCGGCGACCGAGTGGCGGGCGCGTATAGGTAGCGCGCTGCCACCTACCCGTCCGGGAATCCGGCCCGGATCCGTACCCTTGTGGGCATGAGTCGCCATCTCGCCGGGCGCCGCCCGAAGCGCGCCGAATCCCGTCCCGCCCCCGAGGCAGCACCAGACGTGCCCGGGGTGCCCTGCGATCTGTCCTCGAAGCTCACGCTCGGGCAGTTCCTCAAGCTCGCGAACCTCATCGAGTCCGGCGCCGAGGCGAAGCAGGTCCTCGCCGAGGGGCTCGTCACGGTCAACGGCGAGCTGGAGGAGCGTAGAGGCCGTGGCCTCGCGGCAGGAGACATCGTGGACCTGGGTGGAAACCGGGCGCGCGTCGTCAGCACCGATGAGCAGGAGGATGAGGGATGAGTGAGCAGGGGGTCTCGCGCCGCCACGTGGTGGTCGTATTCGACGGCGCGGACGCGGGCGCACGGGCGTACGCGGAGTGGCTCGCAGAGGAGACAGAGGCGACCAGCGGGACGGTCGAGGAGGCCGCCGATCCGGTCGGCCCGCTCAGCGGCGCGCTTCTCGTCGCGGACACGGTCGTGGTCATCGCGACGCTCCGCGCCGACGGCGGGCTCGGAGGCGCCGAGTTCGTGCTCGACAACTGGGACTACCTGCAGGACTTCGGCCGCCGCGTGGCCATCGCCGTGGTCGGCCTCTCGCAGGTCTTCGACTACGACCGCCTCCGCGCGATCGAGAAGTCCATCGACGCCGAGAAAATGACCCAGCTCAAGTTCTTCCAGCTCCGCGGCAAGCTCGATACCTCGAAGCTCGGGATGCGCGACAAGATCGCGCTGCGCGCGCAGGTCGCGGCGCTCAAATCGCGCCCGCGCCGCACGCCCGACGAGCAGGCGATGCTCGACAACGGCGGCAATTTCGACTTCACCAACCGCGCCTCGCTCGCGCCGCTCCTGCGCTGGGTGCGCGGGGAGGCGTAGGGGAAGACCCGTTTGTGACGGCGCCTCCGGGGCCTCCGGGGCCGCCGGCCCGCCTACGCCGCCGGCCCAGCTACCGGACGACGATCCCGTCGGCGTCCGCGTAGAGCTCCTCGCCGGGAACGAAGGTCACGCCGCCGAAGCCGACGACCACGTCGCGCTCGCCCTCACCGGTCTTTGTGGACTTCCGCGGGTTCGTGCCGAGCGCCTTGCAGCCGAACTCCATCCCGCCGATGATCGCCGAATCGCGCACCGCGCCGTTCACCACGACCCCGGCCCACCCGTTGGAGCGGCCGAGCTCGGCGATCACGTCGCCGACCAGCGCGGTGTGGACGCTCGCCGCACCGTCGATCACGAGGACGCGGCCCTCGCCGGGCTCGCCGAGCACCGACTTGAGCAGCGCGTTGTCCTGGTAGCAGCGCACGGTGGCGATGCGCCCGCAGAACTCGGTGTTGCCGCCGAGGTTCCGGAACTGCGTGTCGCAGCTCCGCACGGCGGGGCCGATCTCGTCGACGAGGTCGGCGGTGGCGACGAACTCCAGGGGCGCGGACATGCGGTTCTCCTTCGCTGGGGCAATTCTGCTGGCGGAATATTCCGCCTCCACTCTACGAACCGCGCGGAACGCGGGCCGGATCCGAGGTGCGCCGCGTACCGCGAGGCCGACTCGGGTAAGACTTGACGGACTATGGACTTCGCGAACGTCTGGCACTCGATCAACTGGGCGACGGTGCTGTTCGTCGTCGAGTTCGCCGTCAAGGTCGCGGCCGTCGGCATCGTCCCGGAGAAACGGCACCCGTCGACGGCGCAGGCGTGGCTGTTGCTCATCCTCGTTATCCCGATCGTCGGCGTACCGCTGTATCTCATGCTCGGCTCGCCATACGTGCGGGGTCGGCGTCATGCCGTGCAGGAGCAGGCGACCATCGCCTTCGCGGAGGCCACGGACCGGTGGCCACTGATCCCCGAAGGCGTCGAGGTCGAGGAGCATTTCGCGCAGGTCGTGCAGATGAACCGCTCGCTTACCAACCTGCCGGCGAGCACGGGGCGCTGCCGCGGCGTCTACAGCGAGTACGGCGAGTCCTTCCGCGCGATGACCGCCGCCGTCGAGCGCGCCGAGCACACCGTCCACGTCGAGTTCTACGCCCAGGCCTGGGACGACGAGACCGACGCGTTCTTCTCGGCGCTCGTCGCGGCGGCGGAGCGCGGGGTCCTGGTCCGGGTCCTCGCCGATCACCTCGGCTCGGCGAAGTACGGCAGCCTCCGAACCATTCGAAGGCGTATGACGGCGGCCGGCGCGCAATTCCATACGATGCTGCCGATCAGCCCCCTGCAGGGACGTTTCCGCCGGCCGGACCTGCGCAACCACCGGAAGATACTGACCATCGACGGTCGGGAGGGCTTCGTCGGCTCCCAGAACCTCATCGGCCGCCACTACGGCTCGCGGCGCAATGCCCGCGTCGGCCGCGAGTGGGTGGACGTGATGATGCACGTCTCCGGGGAGGTCGTCGACGCGCTCGACGCGATCTTCGCGACCGACTGGCTGTCGGAATCGGGGAAGGTGATCGACAACGTCCTCGAACGGCTCGAGGAGTACAAGGTGCGGCCGGTGGGCGGGGAGATCAACGCCTTCCAGGTGGTGCCGAGCGGCCCGGGGTATCCGGGCGAGCCGTCGATGCGGATGTTCACCCAGCTCATCAACAACGCGATGACCTCGGTGCGCCTGGTGAGCCCGTACTTTATCCCCAATGAGGCGTTCCTCGAGGCGATGAAGTCGGCGGTGCTGCGCGGGGTCGACGTCGAGCTGCTCGTGCCGCGCAAGGCCGACCAGTTCGCCGTGCACCACGCGCAGCAGTCGTACTTTCGCGAGCTCCTCGAGGCCGGGATCCGCATCTACCGCTTCCCGCAGCCGAAGGTGTTGCACGCGAAGCTCATGCTGGTCGACGACCGCTATACCTATTTCGGTTCCTCGAACATGGACATCCGCTCGTTCATGCTCAATTTCGAGGTGAGCGTGCTGACGTTCGCCGGGGACGCCGCCGAGCTGCTCGGCGGGGTGATCGACTCGTACGAGGAGGTCTCCACCGTGCTTACGCTCGAGCAGTGGATGGAGAGGCCGCTGATCGGCCGGTATTTCGACAACGTCTTCCGGCTTACCTCCGCGCTGCAGTAGGGGAGGGGACTGCGCGGCGCTTCGCGGTCCCGCGGAGTGTGATCCACGTCAGGTACACGCGACGGGGCGGCGATCGTGTCGTACTCTTACCCAGGGACTACGCACTACACAGAATGTGTCGCCTCGCGCGCGTTCGGTGCAGGTCGTGGCCTTGTGTACGACGCGCTGCTCTCAGGAACGGATACCTCACCCCATGGCCTCGACAAGCTCCTCGCCCCAGGGCGCTGCCCGCTCCCGCCGCGGGATCGCCGGATCGCCAGTCCGCACTGCCACCGCGACTTCGGCCGTGATCGCCCTGGCGTTCGCCGGCACCGGGCTCGGCGCCGGCTTCGCCTCGGCGCAGGAGGCGGACGCGCAGGGCAGCGGCAGCGCAGCGGTGAGCGCGCAGGCAGGCGCGCAGGCGGGCGCGCAGGCGGGCGCGCAGGCGCAGGCCGGCGCCGCTAACCCGCTCGGCAGCCTCGGCGACGCGCTCCCCTCGGCGCCATCCGGCGCCCTCGACGCGGGCTCGCTCGGCGAGGCGGCGCAGTCCGGTTCCGCAGGGCAGTCCGGCTCGGCCGGGCAGCTCGAGGTGGGCTCCGTCGCCGGGGCGCAGTCGGGCTCCGCCGCGGCGCTGCAGGGCGGGCTCGGCTCGCAGTCCGGCTCGGCACGCGCCACCACTCAGCCCTCGGCGACGCAGACCGCCACCCCGCAGACCACGACCTATGCGCAGAGCCAGAACATCCAGAACGGCTACGCCCAGAACACGTACGCCGACACGCAGCTCGCCCCGGGCACCTTCAACCCCGACGCGCTCGGCCAGCTCAGCCCCGAGACCATCGGCATGGTCGGCACCGCGGGCGCCGCCTCGATCGTCGCGGGCGCGTTCTCGCTCGGCCCGCTGGGCCCGTCCACCGCCTCGGCGACCATCGCCGGGCTCATCCCGGGCGTCGCCTACGCCCCCGGCGCGGGCGCCTTCGCCAGCACCGGCAGCGGCGAGTTCACCACCTCCGTCGGCCTCACGGTCTCCGAGAACACCGTGATCCGCGCGCTCGGCGGCTTCGCCCTGACCGGCTCGTCGGGGTACTTCGAGACCATGGCCAACAAGCAGGAGGCCGGGGAGCTCACGGAGTCCGACATCGAGACGTGGGACCGAATCATGCGCAGCATCGACGAGCTCCGCGCCGTCTTCTCGCTGCCGCCGATCCCGCGCTCGGACCCGCACAAGCAGACGGCGATCCCCGAGCCCTGCCGCCGCAACTACCCGAAGACGCACGACGTCACGCAGGACGAGGCGGACAAGCTGTGCGAGGAGGCGGAGGCCGAAGAGGCCGGGAAGACCACAGAGGCCGCGAAGTCCACCGATTCTTCGGCGACCACCGAGACCACCGGCACCGAGACCACCTCGCCGTCGGCGACCACCTCTCCGACTGCGGTGGCCGGCGAGTCCGCCCCGTCGTACGCGAACGGCGAGAAGCCCGCCGCCAAGGCCGAGCAGGTCGCGAACCCCGCGCCCTCCGAGGTCCCCACCGCCGCGGGCGAGGCGCGCGCCGCCGCGACCCCGGTCCCCGGCGCCGAGCTCGCCGCAGAGCCCGAGCCCGAGCAGCTCGCCTTTACGGGTGTAGAGGCCGGCGCCATCGCCCTCGGCGCGGTCGCCTTTATCGGCGCCGGCGGGGCGCTCCTGTTCCTCGGCCGCCGCAAGGCGAGCGCGGAGTAACGCCCCGCAATCAATGCATACGAGAACGCCCCGCGGCCACCGGCCGCGGGGCGTTCGCCGTCCGGTCCTCCGGCCACAGAGCGCCCGATATCAGGACTCCCAGGTCGCGGTCTCCGGGTCGATCCCGTGCCGCCGCGCGTTCGCCTCGATAGCCGATCGCAGCCACTGGGCCAGACCAGGCTCGACGGCGTCATACGTGTCGGTAAAGCGCTGGTCGGTGGTGTACATTCTGGCCATGCACACCTGCATCGCGTGCGTGCAGTCGTAGAAGCGGTCGATCGACGCGCGGTGCCGCTCGGTGAGCGCCGCCGCCTCCTCGGAATCCGGGGCGACCCCGGCCCGCTTCGCCGCGCCGAGCGCCTCGTGGAGCGAGTCGGTCTCCTCCTTGACCCGCTGCCAGTCCTCCTTCGAGAACTTCGCGGTCCGCGACGTCGACTGCGCCCACTGCTCGGTGTCGCCCCAGCGCTCCTTCGCCTCCTCCTGATACTCCGGCACCCACGTGTCGCCGAAGATCTCCTTCGCCTCCTCGGGTGTGAGCGTCATTCCCGTTTCTTCCATCTTCCTCATCCTCTCCACTGATTTCCGCATCCGCCGCAGCCGCTCGATCTCGCTCCCGAGCAGCTCGGACTGTCGCCGTAGCTGTTCGGTTGCGCTCGTTTCGCCTCTGACGACGGACGCCACATCCGCAAGGGGCATCCCGAGTTCTCGGAACACCACCACGCGATGGACCAGCGCGAGGTCCCCGGGGCCGTAGAGGCGGTAGCCGGCGGCCGAGCGCTGCTCGGGGGAGACGAGCCCGATGTCGTCCCAGTGGTGCAGCGTGCGCACGGTGATCCCCGCGAGGCGCGCGACCTCGCCGACCGACCACATGGGGTCGGCGTGTCGGCCGGTGTAGCCGGAAGTGCCGGAATCGCCGTCATTGCCGAGTCCGGTGCCCATCGCTCCTCCCTTCCGCGGCTCCCGCCTGTTCGTTCTCCCGCGTCTCGCGGGCGGTTCTCCGGTGTCCCACGGGCCATTCTCCCGCGCTGCACACCAGGGTTCCGCCTCACGCTGCGGGAGGGTCAAGAGGAGGGGTGATCGAAGTAGAGAGGGCTCCCGAACTTACTCCCGAGTAACTACACTGTGTTCATGCCGAAACCGAGTACCGAAACGTTCGAACGCCTCCGCAGTCTGGTCGCGATCCCGGACTTCGTGCGCAATCCGTCGTCGCGGAAGACCCGCATGATCGACGAGGTGTTCACCGGTGAGCCGCTCGCCGAGATGGTCGTGGGCACGTCGGCCGACGTCGAGGCCGCCGCCGAGCGGGTCCGCGTCGCGCAGAAGGAGTGGGCGGCCCGCCCGGTCGCGGAGCGCGCGGAGATCATCGGCCGCTTCGGCCGGCTCGTCCACTCGAAGCGCGACTTCTTCCTCGACGTGATCCAGGCGGAGAGCGGCAAGGCGCGGACCGCGGCGCTCGAGGAGACCCTCGACGTCGCGATGACCTCGTCCTACTACGCCAAACTCGGCCCCAAGGTGTTGCGTCGTAAGGACGCGCGGGGGCTCATCCCGGTGCTCACGAAGACCGAGGTCAACCACGTGCCCAAGGGCATCATCGGGGTCATCTCACCGTGGAACTACCCGCTCACGCTCGCAGTGTCCGATGCGATCGCGGGCCTCGTCGCGGGTAACGGCGTGCTACTCAAGCCGGATTCTCAGACGCCGTTCAGCGCGCTGGCCGCCGCCGAGGCCCTGTACGAGGCGGGCGTGCCGCGCGACCTCTTCGCCGTCGTCCCCGGACCGGGCCGCGAGCTCGGCACCGCGATCCTCGACAACTCCGACTACCTCATGTTCACCGGCTCCACCGCCACGGGCCGCAAGCTCGCGGCGCAGGCGGGCGAGCGGCTGATCAGCTTCTCCGCCGAGCTCGGCGGGAAGAACCCCATGATCGTGACAGCGGACGCCGACCTCGACAAGGTGGCCGAGATCGCGACGCGCGCGATGTTCTCGAACTCCGGTCAGCTCTGCATCTCCATCGAGCGCGTGTACGTCGAGCGCTCGGCGGCCGCCGCCCTCGAGGAGGCGCTGCGTCGCCGGGTCGGGGCGATGAAGATCGGGCCGGGCTACAAGTTCGGCACAGAGATGGGCTCGCTAATCTCGCAGGCACAGTTCGACACCGTCGTCGAGCATTTCGACGATGCCGTGGCCAAAGGCGCTCGGGTCGTGACGGGCGGCAAGGCCCGCCCGGATCTCGGGCCCCTGTTCCTCGAGCCGACGATCCTCGCAGACGTCCCGGAGGCGGCGACCTGCTTCGGCGATGAGACCTTCGGCCCGCTCGTGTCGATCTACCCGGTGGACTCCATCGACGATGCGGTCGAGAAGGCCAACGACACCGAGTACGGGCTCAATGCCTCGGTGTTCGCCGGCAGCGAAGCCGAGGGCATCGAGATCGCGCGCCGGATCGAGGCGGGCACCGTGAACGTCGGGGAGGGCTACATCTCCGCGTGGGGTTCCTACTCCGCGCCGATGGGCGGCATGAAGACCTCGGGCGTCGGCCGCCGCCACGGCGAGGAGGGCCTGTACAAGTACACCGAGGCGCAGACCGTCGCCTCGCAGCGCGTGATGCACCTCGGCGGCCCAAGCTTCCTGAGCAACGCGCAGTGGAGCAAGGCGCTCGGCAGCGTCTCGGGCCTCATGCGCTTCCTTCCAGGCCGGTAGCGGCGCCAGGTCGCCCTAGGCAAGCCGCCAGGCTGTCGACACGAATGCCCCCGCGTGATTCCGCGGGGGCATTTGTGGTGGGGGCCGGAAGAGTGAGGGGCCGCCGGGAAATCAGGCGCCTGGATCAGCGCTCGTCGGCGTTGCCGGCGGAGTCGTCGCCGGACTCCGGACCCGAGAATTCCTGCAGCTGCTTGCGCTGCCGGCCGAGGAAGTAGAAGCCGCCGGCGATGAGCGCCACGGCGATCACGCCGAAGATCACGAACGCTAGCCACGGCGAGGAGCTGTCAGACTGCTCGGCGGTCTCCCCGGCCTGTGCGTCGGTGGCGGGATCGCTCGACTGTCCGTTCTGCGAATCGGCCGAGGGGCTTGCGGAACCGGAGGCGCCGGCCGCAGCGCTCGACGTGGAGCTCGACTCGGTGGTGCCGCCGGCGGCCGACCCGGCGCCCGCGCCGTCCCCGCCGACCGTGAACTCGAAGGAGCCCTGGACGGGGTGTCCGTCGGCGCTCACCGCGCGGTAGCCCACGGTGTAGGTCGCGGGCTCGAGCCCGTCGGTGCCCACCGAGATCGTCGCGCCATCGACCTTCGGCTCGCCCTTTGCTTCATCGGTCCCGTCCTTCATCACAGTGAGTGTGGCGAACTCTGGCGAGATGTCCTCGTTGAACGTGATGGTCACCTCCGAGGGCGAGGCGTCCACCGTGGCGCCCTGCTCCGGCGAGGTCGACACGATCGTCGAGTGTGCCTGCGCGGCGGGCGCGGTGAGCAGTGCCGTCGCGGCGGGAGCGGGGACGGCCGCGAGGAAGAGGGCGGCCACGGGAGCCGCGATGCGGCGCCGGGAGAGGCCGGGGGAGCGGGGGGCCGAGAAAATACGCATACCCCGATTATGGCCGGGCGGCCCCTCCCCGGATAGGGGAGGGGCCGCCGGGAGCGCGGGCGCGGGCGCTAGGAACGCGGGCGCCGAAGGCGCGGGGAGCGCTAGGCCTTGACGCCGAGGCGCGCGAGAACGTCGCGGTTGATCCGGTCGAGCTCGCCCGAGATCGACTTGTGCACGTTGCGGCGCTCGGCCGTCGGCACGGACTCCGCGGACTCGACCGCGGTGGCGAGGTCGTTGAGCCGCGACTCGGTCTGCTTGGAGAAGCGAGCGATATCGGCCTCGTCCCCGCGGTTGGCGGCGAGCTTGTCCACGGACTGGCGGATCGAGGAGATCCGGTTGTCGAGCGCCGTGGCCGGGTTGGCCGAGAGCTGACCGCCGCGGGCTGCCTGCGCGGAGGAGATGCCCTTGAGTGCGAGCGGCGCGACCACGGGGAGCACGACGGAGGCGAAGCCCACGTAGCGCTTGGCCGTGTCCTTGTTGATCTTGCCCTTCTCGATCTTTTGCAGCTCGAGCTCGGCGAGCTTGCGCTCGTGGGCGCGGCCGAGCTTCGCGTCCTTCGCCGAGCGCTTGTTCGCGTTGGCCTCGAGCTTGGCCTCCTGCTTGAGCTGCTTGCGGCGGACCTTGTCCTCGATCTTGGCCTTGCGGATATCGAGCTCGACGGCGCCCTTGTGGCGCTTGGCGAAGCCCTTATCGGCGCTGACGGCGGCGTTCTTGGCGCCCGAAGCGGTGGTCTTCGCGGTATCGACGAGCGACTTCGCCTCGTCCGAGGCCTTCGCGCCGAGCTTCTCGGCCCCGGCACGGGCGTTCTTCGTCGCCTTCTTCGCAACCTTATCGGCCTTCTTGCGGGCCTTCTTGACGTCCTTGGAGTTCGCGCGCTCGCGGATCTTCTTCGCGGCCTTATCCGCCTTGAGCTGCGCCTTCGACTCGATGGAAGCCTTCTTGCGCAGCGCCTTGGCCTCCGCCCGGCGAAGGGCGCGATTCTTTCGGATCGAGTCCAGGTTGCTGCTCAAGTTCCCCATGTTTGCTGATCCTTAAAGGTCCGACGGCAATTCGCACTGCTTATCTCCGGCCATCATACGAGCACCACGGAATCCGTGGGGAGATCCGCCCTCCCGCGGCGCCTCCGAGGCAGGCGGCGAACACATCTCCGGGTTCCGCATCCGCTATCCGGTCACCGCACGGCGAATTCGCGGGTGGTCCCGGAAATGGGGAACTGCGCCGTCATCCCCTGCCCGGTCGCGGAGAAGGTGATGCGGTACGTCCCGGGGGCGGCGGTTGGCGGGATGTCCCAGGAGACGAGGGCATTGGTGAACGCGACGAGGTTCTCGAAGGTGACCATCGTGGACCAGTCGCCGTCGTCGCGGACCCGGGTCCACGCGCCGTCCGCCTCGCGCCGCTCGACCGCGAAGTACGTGCCGCCCCGGCGCAGGTCCGTGTTGGGGTTGGCTGCGGCGAAGCGGGCGAGCACGCGGGTACCGGTCCGGTACTCCGCCTCCGGCTCGTCGATGACGTCTCCGAACGCCTTTCCCGGGGCCGGCACGTCGATACCCGGATTCCCGACGGGCGAGGCGGGGATGAGCCCCGTGAGGTCCCGCTCCGCCGTTCCGGGGTCGAGGGGCGTGCCGTCTCGGAGGGACTCGGCGAGCTCGGCCGCGATCTGCTGGGTGGCCGGGAGCTGCCAGGGCCCAAACGCCGTCGCGCCGCCCTCGTAGTTCTGAGTCGCGTACTCCTCCGGCGTGGTGAGGTAGTGCCCGTAGCCGTTGGAATAGCCCTGGATGGTGATGAGGTCGTCGGCCTGCTCGGCGGGGAGCCCGAGCGCCGCGGCGAGCGTCTCGCGGAGGCGGAGCCCGGCGACGGTGGTCACCTCGAACGGGAGCGCGAAGATGTAGTGCCCGCCGAGTCGGAGCAGGTGGAACGGGTAGACCCGCTGGATCGCGTTGGGCACGAGCCCCACGGGCAGGAGGACGTCCTTCGCGCCCTGGGCGTCGCGCAGCCACTGGGGGATCACGACGTCGCCGATCTGGCGGACCACCGGGTTGCCGCCGCGCTCGCCCTCGTTGAAGGGGAGGCCGTCGCCCCCTCCGCCGTCCTCCTGCGAGCCCGCGGCGAACGCGGCTCCAAGTGCGGCGACGGCGGTGCGGTGGGTCTGCCCGTCGCCGGTGAACTCCGGTCGCACGTCGATCGCCGACATGTCGTACCACTTGTGGCGAATGTCGATTCCGCCGCCGAGCGGCCGCAGCGCCCCGCCGACCTGCCCATTCGCCGCATCGAACTGGCGTGTGCCGATCTCGCGGGTGTTTTCGAACTGGTCGTCCGTGGGGCCCTTGCCGGGCTGGAGATCGAGGTTCGGCGAGACGTCGCCCGCCGTGGACTGCGCGAAGGCGGTGACGAGAGCCGGGACGCCGTGCGCGAGGTAGTCCTGGCCCGCGACCTCCCGCTCCCAGTGCAGGGCGGCGTATCCCTTGTTGTCGGAGGAGACGAGGGTGTTCTCGTCGGTCATCGACGTGGCGTGCTCACCGAACCAGTTGAGGACACCGACGAGTTGCCCGCCGCGGTACATCTGCAGGGTCTGCGACCGGGTGTCGACCGCGTGCGGGAAGTGCGCCTTGTCCTGCTCCGGGTTGGCGTCGAAGGCGGGCTGGGAGCGGTTGACGCCGACGCCGACGAGATCCGCGTGGCCGAGGCCGATGTCGGTGGGGGCGAGGTCGCCGTGTGCCATGGCGATGGCGTCGACGATCCCGGCGACGTTCGCCTCGAAGGTACGGGGCCGGAAACCGAGCATCGACAGGTCGACCATGGGGTGGCCCGAGGTACCGCCCGGGGCGACGTGCGTATGCGTCGCCGAGAGGATCACGTTGGCTTCGGTGTAGGTGTCGCCGAAGCGCGCGGCAAGGCGGCGCAGCACCTCCTGCTGGATCGACTGGAACATGAGCCCCAGCTCGCAGGTGACCAAGGCGACCCGGGACCCGGCCGCCGCGGGATCGGCGAAGACGAAGGCGCGGGCACGCTGGCGCAGGTGGAGGCCCGTCGACATCTGTTCGAGCGTCGCGTAGCCATTCATTCCTGCACTGAGCGGCTCGCCGGTGATGTCCCCGATGCCGCGGCCGACGAGCAGCGTCGAGGTCTGCGCCGCGGAGTATGCGGGGAGGATGCCCGCGAGGGCGGCGGCGCCTCCGGCGGCCATGGTCGCGCGGAGGACGGTGCGCCTGCTGGGGCGGAGCGGCGAGGCCGGGCGCGAGCGGCCCGCTGCGCCCGGAGAGTTCCCGCCCGCGGCGCCGCTCGCCGTTGCTGTCACTGTGCTGCCGGTGTCACCGTGGGCGACGTCCATGCCGGTCGGTCCTCTCGCTGGGCGCCGCTGTGCGCGGCGCGGCCGCCCGCAGCCGGTTGCGCGCGCTGGGAGTGGGGATGCCAGGGCGCGAAAGCCAACTGGGCGATTGTTCAGATCTTCGTTGTTGTTCACAACGTAGAGGATTCGTGGCGGCGAAAATGCCGAAATCGGCCAATCGGGGCGCTGGTCCCGTCGAGTCGTCGTTCCGGCGGCGACTCCACCGGCCACAGCAGGCGGGCGCCCGGTCCAGTGGCCGCCCCACTGTGCGGGACTGGCAGGATTTCCGCCCACGAAAGTGTCGATCCACGAGCGGATGCAGCACGTGGATTGACACCTTCTCTCGTGGATTCGGCTTACTCGGCTTATTCGG
>NZ_DAINST010000068.1:0-16925 GCF_036741115.1 Dietzia sp. | reverse complement strand
CCATCAACCGCCACATCAAGCGTGGTGGCAAGGTGTGGATCAACATCTTCCCGGATCGTCCTCTCACGAAGAAGCCGGCCGAGGTCCGAATGGGCTCCGGTAAGGGTTCGGTCGAGTGGTGGGTGGCCAACGTCAAGCCCGGCCGCATCCTGTTCGAAATGTCCTACCCCAACGAGGAGACCGCCCGCGAGGCCCTGCGCCGCGCGCAGCACAAGCTCCCGTGCAAGACCCGCATCGTTACGCGAGAGGAGCAGTTCTAATGGCTAGTGGAACCACCGCCCCCGAGCTGCGCGAGCTCGACGCCGATACTCTCACCGAGCGGCTGCGGGAGTCGAAGGAAGAGCTGTTCAACCTTCGCTTCCAGATGGCGACGGGCCAGCTCACCAACAACCGTCGTCTGCGGGTCGTTCGTCACGACATCGCCCGCATCTACACCGTCCTGCGCGAGCGCGAGCTCGGGCTTTCGGCAGAGCCGGGTGAGAAGTAATGAGCGAGGAGAACATGACCACCACCACTGAGCGCAACGCTCGCAAGGTGCGCATCGGCTACGTCGTCTCCGACAAGATGGAGAAGACGATCGTCGTCGAGCTCGAGGATCGCGTCAAGCACCCGCTCTACGGCAAGATCATGCGCCGCACCCAGAAGGTCAAGGCACACGACGAGACCAACACCGCCGGCGTCGGCGACCGCGTGCGGATCATGGAGACCCGCCCGATGTCCGCCAGCAAGCACTACCGCCTGGTCGAGGTCATCGAGCGCGCCAAGTAGCGCCGAGCACGACCCCAGCACGGGCCCAGGCCTGAATGTTCAAGCAACCTCCCCCCGGTTCATCCACGGATGACGCCGGGGGGAGGTTTTTCGTGCCCGCTTGTTTCCGCCGCTGTTTCTCTGCCCGGGTCCCGCGCGACGCGGGCGCGCTCCTGCGTCCTTCGGCGTCGGCGCGCCAGCCCCCGAGAGGCGTAAGTTGGGCACAGAGAACGGGCCCGTACCGGGCGAGCGAATTCCAGGAGCAGTTATATGGCGAAAACGTACGCGCAGCAACTCGTCGGATCACTCGAGGACCTCGGCGTCGAGAGGATCTTCGGGATCGTGGGAGACAGCCTCAACCCGATCGTCGACGCCCTCGCGGGCTCGTCGATCGACTGGGTGCATGTGCGCAATGAGGAGGCGGCAGCTTTCGCGGCAGGCGCGGAGTCTCTGGTCACCGGCAAGATCGCCGTGTGTGCGGCCTCGTGCGGGCCGGGCAATACGCACTTCGTCCAGGGGCTCTACGATTCGCACCGCAACGGCGCGAAGGTCCTCGCGATCGCCTCCCACATACCGAGTCTTCAGATCGGCTCGAAGTTCTTCCAGGAGACGCACCCGGAGGCGTTGTTCCAGGAGTGCTCCGGCTACTGCGAGATGGTCAATTCCGCGCAGCAGGGCGCTCGCATCCTCCACAACGCGATCCAGTCGACCCTCGCCGGCAACGGCGTCTCGGTGCTCGTGATCCCCGGCGATATCGCCAAGGAGGAGGCGCACGACGAGCCGCAGCTCCGTTCGAAGTACACCTCGAGCGTGCCGCTTGCGTGCCCTGCGGACGGGGAGCTCCGCGCGCTCGCCGAAGCCATCGAGAAGGCGGACAAGATCACCATCTTCGGCGGCGCCGGCTGCGCGCAGGCCCGCGAGCAGGTGTTCGCCCTCGCGGAGAAGATCAAGTCCCCGGTCGGCCACGCCTACGGCGGCAAGCAGTTCCTGCACTACGACAACCCGTACGACGTAGGTATGTCCGGCCTCCTCGGCTACGGCGCGTGCGATCAGGCCTTCGACGGCTCAGACCTGCTCCTGCTCCTCGGCACGGACTTCCCGTACAACGAGTTCCTCCCGAAGATCCCCACCGCGCAGGTCGACATCGAGGGCGCGCACATCGGCCGGCGCACCAAGGTCGATTACCCGGTGCACGGGGACGTGGGCGCCACGATCGACGCGCTCCTTCCGCTCATTTCGGAGAAGAAGGACCGCTCGTTCCTCGACGACATGTTGGGCAAGCAGGCCTCGAATCTCGAGCACGTCATCGAGGCCTACACCAAGAACGTCGAGGACATGGTCCCCATCCACCCCGAGTACGTCGCGCGCATCCTCGACGAGGAGGCGGCCGAGGATGCGGTGTTCACCGCCGACACCGGTATGTGCAACGTGTGGCATGCCCGTTACATCACCCCCGGTCCGAAGCGTTCGCTCCTCGCGTCGCTGCGGCACGGAACCATGGCCAACGCCTTCCCCATGGCGATCGGGGCACAGGCCGCGGACAGGAACCGGCAGGTCGTGGCCATGTGTGGTGACGGCGGGTTGTCCATGCTCCTCGGCGAGCTCCTCACCGCCGCGCTGCACGATCTTCCGCTCACCGCGGTGGTGTTCAACAACTCCTCGCTCGGAATGGTCAAGCTGGAGATGCTCGTCGAGGGTTTCCCGGATCGCGGCACCGACCACGCTGAGGTCGATTTCGCCGCGATCGCCGAGGCGTGCGGGCTCAAGTCCTTCAAGGTCACCCGGCCCCAGGACATCCGGCCGGCGATCAAAAAGGCTCTAGCGCACGACGGCCCGGCGCTCGTTGATGTGGTCACCGACCCCAACGCGCTGTCGATCCCGCCCGGGATCTCGCTCGAGCAGGTGAGCGGCTTCGCCAGGGCGGCGTCCCGCACCGTGCTCGAAGGCGGCGTCGGCCGGATGATCGACCTCGCGCGCTCGAACCTCCGAAACATCCCGCGGCCCGGCTCCTTCCGGCTGTAGCCGGGGAGCCCGCGGGCCTTACTCATCCGGAGACGAGAGAACCCCGGGAGCCGAAAGGCTCCCGGGGTTCTCTCTTGGACCAGCCGTCGCTGCTACTTCCAGTCGCCCGGAGCCTTCTTGGCGCCCGGACCCGTGAGGTTGGGGATCATGTAGTCGAGCGCCTGGTCGAAGGCAGGGGTGAACGTCGACCAGTTGTGCACGCCCGTCGGCGCGAAGTAGGTATTGTGCTCGACGCCCGCCGACGTCAGGGAGCGGTCAAGCTGGTTGGTGCACTCGCGCGTGCCGGCCTCGAGCACATAGCCCGAGAAGAGCACGGACGGGTCGCTGCCGTAGCGCTTGGCGTCCTCGGCGCCGATGGCGCCGGTGGCGGCGGACATGAACACCTTGGTCGAGGCGAGGCGCTCGGGGTGGTTGGGGAGGTCCCGCTCCTGCCACTCGGAGGTGCCGCGCGGGCCCCACATGTTCTCCATGTTTCCGCCGCGGGTCTCGATGCTCAGGCGGAGTGTCTCGAAGCCGAGGTCGGAAGCGGTGCTGTAGCAGCCCGAGACGCCGCCTGCGGTGGCGAAGAAGTCGGACTTGCTGCCCGCGAGCTGGAGCGCGGAGCCCGCACCCATCGAGACGCCGGTGGCGCCGAAGACTCCGTTGGGCTTGACGTTGCTCTTCTCGTCGCGCATGAGCTGCGGGAACTCCTCGGTGAGGAAGGTCTCCCACTTATTGCGGCCGAGGCGCGGGTCGTCGCTCTGCCACTCGGTCCAGTTCGAGCCCGGTGCGCCGACGGGAGCGACAGAGATGACCCCGGCTTCGGAGGCGCGGCGCGGGCCGCTCGTGAGCGTTCGGTAGCCCGAGGGGTTGAGGGAGTCCACGCCGTCGAGATAGTAGAGCACCGGGGCGGGGGTGTCGTCCTTGTAACCCTTGGGGAAGAACACCTCGACCTGGAACTCACGCGCCATCGACTTCGAGTGGACGGTCCACAGCTCTGCGCGGTTCGGGACGTTGGGATCGTCCTGGATCGGATCGACCTTGGTGATCCTGGTCGTATCGATAGCGGGATTCGGCGCGGGCACGGCGTATCCGGGACCGGTGAGCGAACCGACGCCCTGGGTCACGTACTGCGGACCGAAGAGCGCGCCGAGGATCTGCGCGCCGGAGGCCACCGAGCCGACGGGGATCAGAGACATCGCGGCAGTGGAGCCCATGAGGGCCGGGGTCACGAGACTTCCCGTGGGGCCGGAGAGCGAAGCGGTGCTCAGCGGGGCTGTGCCGGCGGAGAGGGGAGCGAGGACCGGGGCATCGGAGTTGAACAGCGAACCATTTCCGATGAGCCCGAGGCTCGACTTCGCGATGGTCGACGCGGCGTCGAGCGAGCCCGCGGGACCGCTGCTCGCCGGCGGGAGGTCGGAGGAGTCCGGAACGCCCGCGGACTGCGCTCCGGCCGCGGGGACCAGGCCGGACGTCGCTGCCACCAGGGTGGACAGCGCCACCGCGGTCGCGGCCGCGCCGAAGCGGCGACGGTTCGTTCTGCGGATCGTGGCCATAGCGTGGTCCTTCGGGTCGCCGGGTCGAGAAGTGCCAAGAAAAACTTAGCAGTAACTTAATCGTTATCAAAACGTTTCGCGGCGATGATCTTCGTCGAACGCACATCGAACGCCTGCCGCCGGAGCGACGTGGACTCTGTCCCGGGCATCACGGGCCGCCGCCGCGTCCGGCCGGCGGCCGCCCGACCAGCGATTTGGAGGGATGCGCGCGTGGGCCTACCATGGAGAAGTTGTCTTCGGCCTGCTACCGCTATGCGGGCGGCCGCAGGCGGCAATGACCGCGTGTAATCGGGTCGGTAATCCGGTGCACATCGAATTCAGCTAGGTCAGTCAAGGAGTACCTCGTGATTCAGCAGGAGTCGCGGCTCAAGATCGCCGATAACACCGGTGCGAGGGAGATCCTCTGCATCCGCGTGCTCGGTGGCTCGAAGCGCCGCTACGCAGGCATCGGCGACATCGTCGTCGCCACCGTCAAGGACGCCATCCCCGGCGGCAACGTCAAGAAGGGCGACGTCGTCAAGGCCGTCATCGTGCGCACCGCCAAGGAGCGCCGCCGTGTCGACGGCTCGTACATCAAGTTCGACGAGAACGCCGCCGTCATCATCAAGAACGACAACGATCCGCGTGGCACGCGCATCTTCGGCCCGGTCGGCCGCGAGCTGCGTGACAAGAAGTTCATGAAGATCGTCTCGCTGGCTCCGGAGGTGCTCTAAGTGAAGGTCCATAAGGGAGACACCGTCCTCGTCATCGCCGGCAAGGACAAGGGTGCCAAGGGCAAGGTCATCGAGGCCTACCCGAAGTCCGAGCGGGTCCTCGTCGAGGGCGTCAACCGCATCAAGAAGCACGTCGCCGACTCCGCCGCCGAGCGCGGCGCGTCCTCGGGCGGAATCGTCACGCAGGAGGCTCCGATCCACGTCTCGAACGTGCAGGTCGTCGACGCCGATGGCACTCCGACCCGGGTTGGTATCCGCACCGACGAGAACGGCAAGCGCGTCCGAGTCTCGCGCAAGACCGGGAAGGACCTGTAAGCCATGACCGCTCCCGAAAAGTACATCCCGCGTCTCAAGACGCAGTACAAGTCCGAGATCCGCGCGAAGCTGCAGGACGAGTTCCAGTACGCGAACGTCATGCAGGTTCCGGGCATCACGAAGGTCGTCGTCAACATGGGTGTCGGCGACGCCGCCCGCGACAGCAAGCTCATCAACGGCGCCGTCAACGACCTCACCCTGATCACCGGTCAGAAGCCGGAGATCCGCCGGGCCCGCAAGTCCATCGCGCAGTTCAAGCTGCGTGAGGGAATGCCCATCGGCGCGCGCGTCACCCTCCGTGGCGACCGCATGTGGGAGTTCCTCGACCGCCTCACGACCGTCGCGCTCCCGCGCATCCGCGACTTCCGCGGCCTGTCGGGCAAGCAGTTCGACGGCCACGGCAACTACACGTTCGGCCTCACGGAGCAGTCGCTGTTCCACGAGATCGACATCGACAAGATGGACCGCCCCCGCGGCATGGACATCACGGTCGTCACCACGGCGACCAACGACGACGAGGGCCGTGCCCTCCTGCGCCACATCGGCTTCCCCTTCAAGGAGAAGTAGTAGGCGAGGCTCTCACGAGCGCGTCGCTCGCCCGGCAGGTCCGGGCGGATTACAGGACTCCGCCGTCATCCCTGGTAAATACCGGGGTATGACGGCGGAGTTCCTCTATTTCCGGGCCAGTTCCCGCCGCCCCGTGGCTGCGGGAGAGGCGGGGATCAGAAGCGCTGGAGGGCGCGGCGGAGCGCGAGGGCCTGGGCGATCACGATGATGCCCGTGACGAGGAGCAGCGCGCCCGAGACGATGGCCAGCGTGACCAGCCCGAGGCCGGGGGAAACGATGAGCACGATCCCGCCGAGGAGCCAGAGCACCCCGGATACGATCGCGAGCCCGCGGCCGGGGGAGTCGGCGGCGGGGAGGAGACCGAGACGGGTGAAGCCGGCGAAGAGCCACGAAATGCCGATGAAGGCGCCGAGGAGGAAGAGCGCGCTCGGGTGGCTCACGAGCGCGAGGATGCCGGCGACGAGGGAGATCACCCCGCCGAGAATGGTGAGCGCCTTACCCGCCATACCGAAGTGGACGACGATGCCGAAGGAGATCTGGGCCAGCCCGGAGACCACGAGGTAGATCCCGAAGAGGAAGGCGAGCACGAGCGTCGTGTGCCCGGGCCACACGAGCATGACGAGACCGACGACGAGGGCCACGATTCCGAGGGCGAGGAGCGCGGTCCAGGAGTGGCGGAGGAAACGCTCGAGGCCCTGGCGCGCCGGCCCCGAATCGCGGAGGCCGCCGAAACCGCCGAAGCTAGAGGCGTGCCCGGATTCGGCTCGACCGAAGTCGCCGGCCGCGCCGGAGAAATCGTTCGGATTCTCGTTGCCGTAGACCATGATTTTCGCTCCTTACGTCGGATGTTCTCGACGCTACCCCGAGCGGCTCGTCCGAGCGCCGATGGTGTTCGGCCGGGGCCGGCGGGCGCCGGCGTAACCGGCGAGGGTCTCCGCGAGTTCGGCGGCGCGGTCCATCCAGATCGATCCGGCGGACTCGTCGGCGGAATCGCTCACGTGCTTGACCAGCTCGACGGGGATTCCCGCCGCGTGGGCGACCTGCGCGATGGCGTATCCCTCCATGTCGACGAGCTGGGCCTGCGCGGCGAGCGCCGCGCGAGTCGCGGGGTCGGAGACGAAGATGTCTCCGGTGGCGAGGACGATGTCGTCCTTGGCGCATGTGGCGCCGGCAGTACCGGCGGCGCTGCCGGCGGTGGGCCCGGACGCAGGATCCTCCGGGCCCACATGGAGGGGCGGGTATTCGTCGGTGCCGGTGATCTCGCGGATCGCGGCGTGCGAGAAATCGTGGAGGAGCACGGTGTCCACGCGGTGGACGCCCTCCATGTGTGCGTGCAGCGCGCCTGCGGTGCCAATGTTGACCACCACGCTCGGCGGGCCTCCCGCGGACTCGTATGCCGCGAGGCACGCCGCGAGTCCGGCGGCCGCGCGGATCTTGCCGATACCCGTGACGAGGACGGGCAGGCTGTGGTCGAACGCCGTGGCCTCGGCGTGCGCGGCGACCACGTACAGCGGCTCTCCGGGAGTGATCGTGCCGAATGCCAGGCGACCGATGTGGGACACATTCATTTCCACAGGTTATCGATGCGGGAGTGCGGAATTCCCGCGCCCCGCCGTCAGTGTTCCTCGGTGGAGGTGGAGTCTGAGAGGCTGCGGATGCCAATCGCCGCCGTCAGCACCACGATCACCGCGAGGATCCCGAAGGCGATGCGGAGGGCGTGGACGAACGTATCCACCTGCGCGGTGTCCCACTGGCCCGAGCCGAGCGCCGTGCCGGCGACGGTAGCGAGCACGGTGCCGACCACCGCGACGCCGACCGAGTTGCCGAGCTCCTGCGAGGTGTCGTTGAGCGAGGATCCGAGCGTCGTGTGCGTTTCGGGGAGCGCGCTGATCAGGGCGACCGCCCCGGTGGTCATGATGATCCGGATGCCGAACGTGATGACCAGCATCCCCAGCGCGGACACCCGGTAGCCCGCCGTTAGCGCGAACCACCACAGGCCCAGCCCCGCGAGCACCGAGACGATGCCGACGATCGAGGCGCGGCGATGCCCGAACCTGCCGACCAACGAGTCGACGATGGGGGAGGCGAGCATCATGCCCACCACGAAGGGGAGCATGGCGAGGCCAGCCTTCATCGGCGAGAAGCCCCACGCGAATTGGTAGAGCTGCGTGGCGGCGAACATCACGCCGACCATCGCCACCATCGTCGCCGTCTGTAGCAGCGCCGAGCCCCGAACCGCGGGGAGGGCGAGCAGCTTCATGTCGAGCATCGGCGCGTCCGTGGTGCGCTCGCGCCAGACGAAACCGAGCAGCGAGATCACGCCGACGGCGAGTACGCCGATCGTCCAGGGCGAGCCCCAGCCCCGGTCGACGCCGGAGGTGAAGGTGTAGAGCAGCGTGCCGAGCGCGAGCACCGAGAGTCCCGCGCCGAGCCAGTCGGTCTTTTCCTGACGGCGGAGCTCCGGATCGTCAGCGGGAACGCCGAAGCGGACGCCGAACCAGGCGATCAGCGCCATCGGCGCATTGAGGACGAGCAGCGCCTCCCACGGCCAGTGTTCGACGGCGATCCCCGAGAGCGTCGGCCCGATGGCGAAGCCGATCATCGCTACGGTGACGATGAGCCCGATGGCCTTCCTGCGTAGCTCCTCGCCGGGAAAGATCCGGAACACGAGGGACATCGTGAGCGGGGCGATCATCGCCGCGACGGCGCCGGCGAGGGCGCGCACGGCGATGAGCTGGGCCGGGTTCTCGACCAGCAGGACGCCGAGGTTGACGATGCCGAACAGCGCGAGGCCGGCGAGCAGCGTGCGTTTGCGGCCGAGCTTGTCGCCGAGCGTGCCGCCGACGAGGAGCAGCCCGCCGAAGGTGAGCGAGTAGGCACCGACGATCCACTGGAGATCGGTGGCGGAAGCGTGGAGGTCGCGCCCGACGGTGGGGAGCGCGACATTGAGTATCGAGTTGTCGGCCATCTCGACGAGCATCGTGAGGCACAACCCGATGAGGGCAGGGATCGCCCCGCGGAGCGAGGTGGGGCCGGCGCTCTCGCGGCCGGAGGATGCGGGCGCGGGCCGGGCCTGCGTCTCGGCAGCGATGGCCGCCGGAGAGGACGAGCCGCCGGGGGCGGGTGTCGACGAGTTCGGTGCGGCTGTTGCCGCCGGTGCGGTGTCTGCCTGCGAATCGGACATGATGTCCTCCTTTCGTGGTGTCGAACACCGTTTCAGAATCGAACGACGTTCTATTAATAGAACGGTGTTCGAGAATAGAACTACGTTCGACCCTGCGCAAGAGGGGATGGTACGGGGGTGGCTAGGCTGGGCACATGGCTGAGAGAGCGCGAAGAGGCGGTCGCGGCGCGCGGTCCGCCCCGGAGCGGCAGGACAGTGCCGCCCATCCTGCGGAAAGGCCGGGCGGAGCAGCGCGCGGGCGTCAGGCGGCGCGGGGAAGGCAGAGGGCTACGTTGTCGCTCGAGCGCGTCGTGGCCGCGGCGATCGCCACCCTCGACACGGAGGGGGAGTCCGGGCTCACCCTGCGCCGGCTCGCCGGCGAGCTCGGAAGCGGCGTGGCGAGCCTGTACTGGTACGCCGATAGCCGCGAGCAGCTCATCGGGATGGTGGCCGACGAGGTCCTCGGCGACGCACTGGCGGAGTACAGGACGCTACTCGAGGCCGATCCCGCCGTCGTGGCCACCAGGCGCGGCGAGGAGCCCTTCGTGGCCGCGCGGGAAACGAGCGCGCACACCGCTGCGGCGCTCGCCCGTCTACGCGTTCTGCTGCTGTGCATGTGGGACACGCTCATCGCGCACCCATGGCTACCTGCCCAGCTGCTGCGGAGCGAACCGGACTGGCCGAACTCGCTGCTCGTGTGGGAGCTCATCGGCGAACAGCTCCTCGAGATGGAACTCGATCAGGAGCAACGCTTCCCGGCATCGATCACGCTGGCGAATTTCGCCAGCGGGGCTGCCGCGGAGGTCGCCATGCGGGAGGGCCCGACCGCGAGCGTGCGCGCCGAGGACGATGCGGAGGTCGCCCGCGAGATGCAGGAGCAGATCGACGAGTGGACCGCGCTCGATGCGGAGCAGTACCCCTTTATCCACTCGATCCTCGGGGCGTTTGGCGAGCACGACGACAGGACGCTCTTCCTCTCCGGCCTCGACCTGCTCCTCGGCGGCATCGAGCGCCAGACCTGGAGCCGGCGATAGGCCCTGCGCCGGTCGCTCCGAGCAGACCGCTCCGCTGGGTCGGATTCACCGACCTCGCCCCGCGAGAACCTGCCGTGTGCTTGACTACACCTGCGCCCAGGCGACGGAACCCCGTGGGAATCGGGGGCGGTCGCGCCACTGTGAGGCCTTCGTGCCGAGCCAGAACGGTTGCCCGGGTCGCTTCCAAAGACAGTCGATCCGGGCGCTGAACCCGGCTAGGAGCATCTCAATGACCTCAGCAGAGCAT
Organism: Dietzia sp.; assembly: GCF_036741115.1. Taxonomy (NCBI): domain Bacteria; kingdom Bacillati; phylum Actinomycetota; class Actinomycetes; order Mycobacteriales; family Dietziaceae; genus Dietzia; species Dietzia sp. Next base: position 6,582 of record NZ_DAINST010000068.1, on the reverse strand, counting down.
TCCTCTGTGGGCGCCGGCATCGAACGGCCCGCAGATTCCGGCACTTCCGCCGCCGCAAAGGCGACATCGCGGGCCGACGTCAAATCCAGTCTCATCCTCATCGGGGTCTTCGCCCTGTGCGTCATCGCCTACTACTTCGTCGGCGTCGACCAGGGCGCGGTTTCGGTCTTCGGCTCGGACACGCACGTGCACGAGTTCGTCCACGACGCCCGCCACTTCGCGGGCTTCCCCTGCCACTGATAGGGGCGGACAAATGGAGAAGATCCTGACCCTGCGGGGTCTGCTTTTCGGTGCCTTCGGCGGGCTCGTGGCCTGGGTGTTCATGTTCATGATGGCAGAGCCGATCATCGGCCGCGCGATCGATTACGAAGAGGCGCGCAGCGAGGCGATGGAGATGCTCGAGCACTCCCACTCCCACGCGGCCGCCGCCGGCCATTCGCACGGCGGGGAGGACGAGCTCTTTACCCGCACCATCCAGGAGGGACTCGGGGCCGCCACCGGCATGGTGGTCCTCGGCCTCGCACTCGGCGGTATCGCCGCGGTGGTCCTCGCCGTCTGGCTGTACCTGCGCCGCTCGGACATCGAGAGTGGTCGAAGCACTGCGGCGTCGTTCGTGCTGCCAGTCGTCGGCTTCACCTTCGCGGCGGTCTACGTCCTACCGATCATCAAGTACCCGGCGAACCCGCCGGCCGTGGGGAACGGCGACACGATCACCGCGCGCACGGGGCTGTTCCTCGGTCTCATCGTCATCAGCGCTGCCGTCGTGCTCGCCGGGGTCGCGCTCCGGCGTGCCCTCCGGCCCCGTCTCGGTGCGGGGGCCACGTGGGTGGCCTTCGGCGCGGGGATCGTCGCGATGATCATCGTCTACGCGCTCATGCCGCAGCTCGGTTCGCTGGGACCGAACGCCGGCCTCGGCTCGTCCTTCGAGACGCCGCAGCCGATCGTCGACCCGTCCGACGGGCACATCCTCCTCGCAGGATTCGACGCCGACGATCTCTACCGGTTCCGCCTGTACTCGCTGTTCGCGCAGGCGATCATCTGGGCGTGCATCGCCGGAGGACTCACCCTCGGCGCGCGGAAGGTCGACGCGCTTCGCTCCGGCAACGCTGCCGTCGGTGCGGGCCGCTCGCCCGCGACCGTCGCGGCGTAGCCGGGGGCGCAGGTGGCAGGAGGCGGCCCGCTGCGGCTCCGGATCGTCGCGCACGCGGCGACGGAGGCCACGCACGCGGGCCGCTTCGCGCTCGATGACGACGGGCTGAGCCGCGCCGGCCGGGCCGCCGCATCGTGGTCCGGCGGAGAGCCCACCGGGCTTCGGGCTCGGCGAGTGCTCTGCGCCCCCGAACGCCGCGCCCGGGAGACCGCGGAGCTGCTCGGTCTCGCAACCCCGCAGATCGACATGGGCTCCGAGTTCTCCACGGCCTTCCGTGACCTCGACCTCGGCGACTGGGCCGGGCGTGGGGTCGGCGAGATCGCGCTCGAGGATCTCGCTGCCTGGAACACGGAGCCCGATTACTCGGGGCACGGGGGCGAGTCGATCACTGGACACGTGGCTCGGGTCGGCGCGGCGCTCGACGAACTCGGCGGCGGCGCGGGGTCGGCACGCGATAGGGAAGACCTCGGCAGCGACGGAGCCGAGGACTTCGTCCTCGTGGCCCATCCCGCGACGTTGCGGTCCGCCGTCATCCATGCGCTTTCCGCCCCCGCAGCGGCGTTCTTCCGCATCGACGCCGGGCCGGGGCACGAGCTCCGGCTGCACCGCCGCGGCACGCGCTGGACGCTGCGGCTCCCTCGCTAGTGTCCCCGGACAGAGTCTCCGGTGGCGCCCCGCGCTATGGGCGCAACCAGGCGCACGCCGCCGTGACGAGCGCCTCGGTGCCGGTGTCGAGCGTCGGCTGCATGTCCGGCGCGAACGCGGGGTCGTGGTTGCCCACGGCCGCATCGGGATCGGAGAACGCGCCGATGCCCCAGTACGAGTAGGGGACGCCGAGCGCATCGGAGACGATCGAGAAATCCTCGGAGGCCGGGAGCCGGCCGAGATCGCCGGACTTCTCGCCGAAGTAGGCATCGAAAGCCGCGCGCACGCGGTCGGTCTCGGCCTCGGCATTCGAGGTGATCGGGTAGTGCTCGTAGTACTCGAATTCCGGCTCGCGCGGCGAACGCGAGGCCTCGCACTCGGCGCGCACGATCCGCTCGATGGCCTCGGCGATCTGCTTCTGCACCTCCTCCGAGTAGGCGCGGGTGTCGATGAGCAGCCGCGCGGAGTCCGGGATGATGTTGGCGCGGGTCCCGGCATTGATCGCGCCGACCGTGATCGACGCCTGGTCCGCGGGATCGATCTCGCGCGAGACGATGGTCTGCAACCGTAGGACGATCGACGCGGCGAGCACGACCGGATCGACGCCGAGGTTGGGCATCGCGCCGTGGGTGCCGTGCCCGTACACCGTGACCCCGATCCGCTGCGACGTGCTGAACACCGGCCCGACCTGCGTGCCCACGTGGCCGGTGGGCAGGGTCGAGAGCACGTGCTGGCCCAGGTACACCTCCGGTGTGGGAATGACGTCGGAGATTCCGGCATCCACGAGGGCCTGCGCGCCGGCGGCCGTCTCCTCGGCGGGCTGGAACACCGCGACGAAGGTCCCGGACCAGTCATCGGTGTGCGTGGCGAGGGCCTGCACGGATCCGAGCAGCGAGGTGATATGCACGTCGTGCCCGCACGCGTGGGCGACCGGCGTCCGCGAGCCGTCGGAGTTCTCGACCGTCGCTGTCGAGGCGTAGTCCTTGCCCGAGTTCTCCTCGACCGGCAGGGCGTCGATGTCCGCACGGGCGGCGACGACGGGGCCATCGCCGCTGGAGATGATCGCGACGACTCCCGTCTCGCCCACCTTCTTCGGCTCGACGCCGTAACCCGACAGGGTCTCGGCGATCCGCGTCGAGGTCTCGTGCTCGGCGAGTCCGAGCTCCGGGTGCTGGTGGAACCACACGTAGAGGTCCTCGCGCTCCGAGCGCGTGGAGGCCAGGTCCGCGAGAATGGCCTTCGGGTCGGCGGTGGCTGCTTCGGCTTCGGCGCCCACGTTGTGCTCCTCTTCCATCGGTGGTCGTCGGGAGTGCTCGGCAATGGCTCCCGGACGGGTGGTCCGACCAGGAAAGCGCCGGTTTGGTCCCTGCGCGCGGCGTTGGTAGCGTGGACAGGTCCCATCGGAGATGGTGGCCGGTTCGCCGTGCCCGATTCCCCGATAGAGAGTCGATGGGGACGGGGCCTGCCGGGAGTGATTCCCGTGAGGACTCCCTCCACCGATTTCTTACACCCTTCCGCCGATACCTCGCCGGGATCCATCGGATTCCCGCGCAGCCCGCGGCGGCAGGGGGACAGGGCCCACGAAAGCCTGTGGAGCCCACGGTAAATATTGGAAACCTCTTCGCTGTAGGCCCACCTCGCGGGTGTGGCGTGCGCCGTCATCTAGGACTTGCGTCCCGGTCCGGCGGCCCGCTCGTGCGCGAGTTGTATGGGAACCGTGGCGAGAAAGGAACAGGTCCATCGAATGTCGATGACTGACCCCATCGCGGACATGCTCACCCGTGTCCGTAACGCGAATTCCGCGCATCATGACACCGTCTCGATGCCTTCGTCGAAGCTCAAGGCGAACATCGCGGCGATCCTCAAGCAGGAGGGCTACATCTCCTCCTACGAGGTCTCCGACGCTGCGGTCGGCAAGGAGCTCTCCATCGAGCTCAAGTACGGCCCGACCCGTCAGCGCTCGATCACCGGCATCCGCCGTGTGTCCAAGCCGGGTCTCCGCGTTTACGCGAAGTCCGACAACCTGCCGAAGGTTCTCGGCGGCCTCGGCGTGGCGATCATCTCCACGTCGCAGGGTCTGCTCACGGACCGTCAGGCCACGAACAAGGGTGTGGGCGGGGAAGTCCTCGCCTACGTCTGGTAGGGGAGGCCTTCTATGTCACGTATCGGTAAGGCTCCGATCGCAATCCCGGCGGGAGTCGACGTCAAGGTCGACGGCCCGTCCATCACCGTCAAGGGCCCGAAGGGCGAGCTGTCCCGCGAGGTCCCGGCCGCCATCAAGGTCTCGGTCGAGGACAACAACACAGTCGTGTGCACTCGCCCCGACGAGGAGCGCGAGTCGCGTTCCCTCCATGGTCTGACCCGCTCGCTGGTCAACAACATGGTCGTCGGCGTCACCGAGGGCTACAAGCAGGACATGGAGATCTTCGGCGTGGGCTACCGCGTCCAGGCCAAGGGCCAGGATCTCGAGTTCGCGCTCGGCTACTCGCACAGCGTCCCGGTTGCCGCTCCGCAGGGCATCCAGTTCGCCGTCGAGGGCCCCACGAAGTTCTCGATCTCGGGCATCGACAAGCAGCTCGTCGGTCAGGTCGCGGCGAACATCAAGCGTCTCCGCAAGCATGACCCGTACAAGGGCAAGGGCATCCGCTACGCCGGCGAGCAGGTTCGCCGCAAGGTCGGAAAGACGGGTAAGTAAATCATGGCAAACTCCACTGAGAACAAGCGCACTCCGCTCGGCACCGACGTGTCGACGGCCCGCCGCGTCTCGCGTGCGCGCCGCCACAACCGTCTCCGCAAGAAGGTCGAGGGCACCTCGGCCCGGCCGCGGCTCGTGGTCAAGCGGTCCTCGCGCCACATCCACGCCCAGATCATCGACGACTCGCGTGGCCACACCCTGGCCGCCGCCTCGACCCTCGAGGCCGACGTGCAGTCCGTCGAGGGCGACAAGAAGGCGCTCAGCGCCAAGGTCGGGCAGCTCCTCGCAGAGCGCGCCAAGGCCGCCGGCGTCGACGCCGTCGTCTTCGACCGTGGTGGCAACAAGTACCACGGTCGCATCGCGGCGCTGGCCGATGCCGCTCGCGAAGGTGGGCTGGAATTCTAATGCCGACCCTCAATGCAGCAGCAATGACCGCTAACGGAAGGACTGTCTGATGCCGGGACGTCAGCGTCGTGACGGCGGCAACGGGCCCGCCGACGACAAGAACAACAACAGCAACAACAACAATCGCGACGGTGGCCGTGGTGGCCGCGGTCGCGGACGGGACGATCGCCGTCAGGGCGGTCGCGACGACGAGCGTTCGAACCAGATCGAGAACGTCGTCGCCATCAACCGCGTGTCCAAGGTCGTCAAGGGTGGTCGTCGCTTCAGCTTCACCGCTCTCGTGATCGTGGGCGACGGCCAGGGCATGGTCGGCGTCGGTTATGGCAAGGCCAAGGAAGTTCCCGCGGCCATCCAGAAGGGTGTCGAGGAGGCGCGCAAGAACTTCTTCCGCGTCCCGATGATCGGCAACACCATTCCCCACCCTGTCCAGGGTGAGGACGCTGCCGGCGTCGTGCTCCTTCGCCCGGCTTCCCCGGGTACCGGTGTCATCGCCGGTGGCGCCGCGCGCGCCGTGCTCGAGGCCGCCGGCATTGGCGACATCCTGTCCAAGTCGCTCGGTTCGGCGAACGCGATCAACGTGGTCCACGCCACCGTTGCCGCGCTCAAGGACCTGCAGCGTCCGGAAGAGGTCGCGGCTCGCCGTGGCCTTCCCATTGAGGACGTCGCGCCCGCGGGCATGCTCCGCGCACGCGCCGGTCAGGGGGCGTAGATCATGGCAAACCTCAAGATCACGCAGGTCCGCGGCGTCGTCGGGGCCAAGCAGAACCAGAAGGACTCCCTGCGCACCCTCGGACTCAAGGGCATCCGCAAGTCCGTCGTCCGTGAGGACACCGCGCAGAACCGGGGTCTGATCAACGTCGTTAACCACCTCGTCGTGGTGGAAGAGACGGAGTGAGCAAATGACCATCAAGCTGCATCACCTCCGCCCGGCCGACGGCGCCCACAAGGACAAGACCCGCGTCGGACGCGGTGAGGCCTCGAAGGGCAAGACGGCCGGTCGCGGTACCAAGGGCACCAAGGCGCGCAAGAACGTCCCCGCGGCGTTCGAGGGCGGCCAGATGCCGATCCACATGCGTCTCCCGAAGCTCAAGGGCTTCACGAACCGCAACCGGATCGAGTACCAGATCGTCAACGTGGGCGACATCGCCCGCCTGTTCCCCGAGGGCGGACAGGTCGGCGTCGCCGAGCTCGTCGCCAAGGGCGCCGTTCGCAAGAACGAGCTCGTCAAGGTCCTCGGCGAGGGCGATCTCGCGGCCGCCGTGCAGGTGTCCGCGCACAAGTTCTCCGGCTCAGCGAAGTCGAAGATCGAGTCCGCCGGTGGCACCGTCACCGTTCTGGACAAGTAGGTAAACCGAAGAGGAGGCGGAGGGCCGTCGACTCCCCATAGGGGAGATGGCGCCCTCCGCCTCCTTTTTCGCCTCCGCACTCCGCCTGCGTTACGAGCCGTGGCGTAGGTAGTTGATAGAGTGCATAGGGCTCATTGTGCGGATCCGTCCCCTGTGGCGGGTACGCAGAATGGGCACCTGGTCTCCCGATCGGGATCCCCGCCGGGACCCCGGTGTTTTCCCGAGTGGACACGCTCGCCGCCCTCGCGGGCGGAGCGGTCGACCAGGTGGATTCGTGTTAGAAGGCGGCCGGTGAGCGGCTGCGGTTATCAGGAGGACATGTGCTCTCAGCACTGGCGTCC
>NZ_DAINST010000067.1:0-17766 GCF_036741115.1 Dietzia sp. | reverse complement strand
CCGGAGGCGTACTTCCTCATGCTCGGCTGCGGCGTCGTGAACTTCATGATCTACGCCCACGACATCTCCCCCTGGCGCGTGTTCACCATGACCCTCGTCGGTGGCATCGCCGCGGTGCTCGGCACCATGGCTGAGCTCGTCCCCGATCCGTACGGACCGGAACGCAAGGCTGTGACGGCGGCGGTCGAAGCCACCCGCGCCTACGCCGATTCGGCGGCCGGAGAGGACTCGCGGCCCTTGCACCGCCGCGCGGCCGAGGCCATGTACCGCGCCCGCACCGAGCTCACCGACGCCCGCCCGGTGTTCCCGCGCGCCCCGTGGGCCGCGCGCCGCATGCGGAGCATCGAGGCGCTCGAGGCCGATCTCGACGCCGCGGAGCGGGCTTTCGAGGCCCGCGTCGGCGCCGCCGCCGAGCGGATCCTCGCCTTGGATCCGCCTGCAGGGCTCGGGGACCCTGACGGGTCGAGCGGATCCTTCGGCACGGCGAGTGCGGCGGGCTCGGGCACCGCCGAAGAAGGCGCGCTGAGCGAGCGGCTCCAGGGCGTCGCGCGCGCCGGCGGCGGCCGACCCTCGGTGCCCACGCTGCTACGGCAGGCCGCGTCGTGGCCCTCGGACCAGCTCGTCTCGACTTTCCGTGTGGGCGTCGCCTCGGCGATCGCCGGGATCGTCACCGTGCTCATCGGCGGCGAGCACATCTACTGGTCCACCGCGTTCGCCGCCGTCGCGCTCAACCAGGGCGGCGCGCGGATCGTGCAGAGCTACCGGGCGGTCAACCGGCTGGTGGGCACAGTGTTCGGCGTGTTCCTTTTTGCTCTTATCGCCGCTATCCACCCCTCGGGAATCGTGCTCGTCCTCGTGATGATCGCCCTGCAGTACCTCATCGAGCTCGTCGTGGCGAAACAGTACGCGCTCGCCACGTTCCTGCTCACGCCGCTGGCGCTCATCATCTCGGTGGGCGGTGCGCTTCCGCATTCGCCGTGGTCCGTGCTGTCCGAGCGCCTCATCGACACCGTGATCGGCGTCTCCGCGGCGTTTATCGCCGTGTGGTGCTTCGGCCGCGGGATGCCGCGCTCCGTGCTGCACGGGCAGACCGGGCGAACGCTGCGCGCAATGTCCGACTACCTCGCCGCCCCGGGCGACGGCGAGCGCCGTGAGACCCTGGTCCTCGGCGCCCGCGAGCTCGAGTCCGTGGCCTCGGCGGTGGCCACGGAACGCGGCACCGGGACCTCGCGCAGCATCCGCAGCGCGCGGGAGGTCACGGAGGTGGCGTACGTACTGCTCGGCGCCGAGGGCTGGCGGCACCGTAGGAAGCCCGGATCCGCCGACTCCGCAGATCCCGTGTGGAGGTCCGAGGGGATCGCCGGCTTCCGCGAGAATATCGACCGCGCCGCGCGCGAGCTCGATAATCGCGACGGCGAGGCCGCCGGCGCGCGGATCGACGGGCTCGTCGAGGACCTGTCTCGGGCGGTGCGCCGGAGGTAGTCCGGTCGCGCCCGTGAGAGCGCCGCTGCGGAAGCTCCGCGGAATTACCGCAGCCGCTCGGCCTCCTTCGCGCTGCGCACGAGATCGGCGGCGAGCCCGATGAGCTCCTCGCCCTTCGCCCCCTCCTCGACCGCGGTCTGCAGGTCCTCGGCGGCGCAGCGCAGCACGAACGCGCGCTCGGTAATCGCGGAGGCCTCCGTCTCGGTGAGCACTATCGAGCCCTCGGGGAGCCCGAGATCCTCGGCGCGCATGCGGCTCTCGTAGGCCCGCTGCCGGCACGAACGCTTGCAGTACTTCCTGCGCCGCCCCTGCGTGGGCTGATCCACCGGCCTGCCGCACCACGCGCACGGGACCGTGCCCCACGGCGAGCCGGCAGGCTCCCCACGAGTCTCGCCGGCGGTCTCCCCGCCGGGGCGTGATGGCTTCGGATCGGTCACGGCGGCTAGAATACGCGGGTATGACCGGAGGCCGCCGCGAGGCCGCCGGGAACAAGCGGGCGCCCGGCGGCGTTGTACGGGCCGGACGTTAGGTAGCAATCGAAGGAGCCCACTATGGCAGATCGAGTACTGCGCGGTAGTCGCCTCGGGGCGGTCAGTTACGAGACGGACCGGGATCATGATCTCGCTCCGCGCCGCACCGCCCGCTACCAGACCGAGAACGGCGATATCTACGAGATCCCCTTCGCCGACGATGCCGAGATTCCCGGCACGTGGATGTGCAAGAACGGCCAGGAGGGCAAGCTCCTCGACGGCCCCGCGCCGGAGGAGAAGAAGGGCAAGCCCCCGCGCACGCACTGGGACATGCTGCTCGAGCGCCGCTCGCTCGAGGATCTCGACGATCTCCTCAAAGAACGCCTCGACGTGCTCAAGAAGCGTCGGCGCGCCGGCTCGAGGTAGCAGGCAAGGTTAGGTCCGAAGGCTCTGGAACCGGGCCCCGGCCCACTTACGCATGACGGCGGACATCGCAATCGATGTCCGCCGTCCCGCATTTCAGTGGCCGGTACCCGCGCGTCGCCCGCTCCCCTGCGCTGCCCTAGCGCTCGCGGCGCAGCAGGACGACCGTATCGAGCATCGTCCCGCGCTGCCCCTCGGGGCCGATGGCCTCGCGCTCGCGGACCTCGGCGGTGACAGCGGACCACGCGCCCGCGGGCACGGCTAGGTCGAGGACCTCGCCCTCGGGAGTGGGCATCGAATCGGCGTTCTTCTTGTGCTCGGCGGAGGCCCAGTCCGGCGGGGCGAAATGGCTCAGAGCGAAGAGGTGGCCGCCCGGGCGGATCAGCTCGCCGGCGAGGCGCAGGAGTCCGGTGCGATCGAACTCCTCCATGGGTGACTGGAAGAAGCTCGCCGTCACGAGGTCGAGGGGCCCGGGCAACTCGACGCGGGCGCGGCGTAGCCACTCCCCGATCTCGCCCGAATCGAAGCTCGCGCGGCCCGCGGCGCCAGTCGCGCCGCCATAGGCGATCGCGTCGGCGGCTTCGCGCGCACGCGACACTGCGGTCTCGGAAATATCGACGCCCGTGGCGTCCCAGCCACGCTCGGCGAGCCAGAGCACGTCCGCGCCCTCTCCGCAGCCGAGGTCGAGGGCGCGGCCCGGGGCGAGCGGGCCGACGACGTCGACGAGCACTGGGTTGGGATTTCCGCTCCAGCGAGTCTTTCCGGCGTAGAGGTCCTCCCAGAAGGCCTTCGAGTCCACGGGGGCCGCCGTGTCCTCGCCTGCGCCGCCGTGGTGATCGTGTGCCATCGTCGCCCTATCCGTGTGAGGTCTGTAGTCCGTGTACGCCCGTATTCCGCGGTCGGAGGCCCTAGTTCTTGCCGAGCAGGCCGCGGACCTGGGTCCTGCGGCGCTCGATTCCCCACTTCGGCACGTTGAGCGCGGCCTCGCGGAAGATCGACTCGCTCATCTTCGACGTGCCCACCGTGCGCTCGACGAAGGTGATTGGCACCTCGACGATCCGGAAGCCCTTCTCGAAGAAACGGAGGGTCATGTCGATCTGGAAGCAGTAGCCCGCCGAGTCGATGGCATCGAAATCGAGGGCGGCGAGCGCGGAGGCGCGGTACGCGCGGTATCCGGCGGTGATGTCGTTGACCCCGATGCCGAGCCAGAACCTCGAGTAGAAGTTGCCGCCGCGAGAGATCACGTGCCTGCTCAACGGCCAGTTCTCGATCTTGCCCCCGGGGACGTAGCGCGAGCCGATCGCGAGATCCGCACCCTGCTCGACCGCGCCGAGGAGCGTGGGAAGCGACTTCGGCGGGTGCGAGCCGTCGGCGTCCATCTCCACGACGATCTCGTAGCCGTGCTCGAGAGCCCATCGGAAGCCCGCGATGTAGGCAGCGCCGAGGCCTTCCTTGCCCGCGCGGTGGAGCACGGAGATCCTGCCCTCGGGATCGGAGGCGGCGAGCTCGTCGGCGATGCCGCCGGTGCCGTCGGGGCTGTTGTCGTCGGCGATGAGGAGATCCGTCGCCGGCACGTGGCGGAACAGGTCGGCGACAATGTGCTCGAGGTTCTCCGCCTCGTTGTACGTCGGCATGATCACGACGGAGGTGGATCGGCTCATGTGTTCTTCTCTTTCTTCGGCTTCCGTCTCGACTCTCTGGTCGATTCGAGGGCAGTGCGCCGCCGGCGCTCGAGCGTCGGGAGTCGGTGCAGGACGAACATCGCGCCGAGGGACCCGAGGAGTCCGAAGAACGCGAGGAAATACTCGACGAGCGGCCCGAGCTGCGTGGCGAGCGTGCCCGTGGGCATATCGCCGAATTGTGCCACGAGGTACCCGGCCTGGTCCTGCCCTATCTCGGATTGGACGTATCCCCGCTCGTCGATCACCGCGGATACGCCGCTCGTCGCGGCGACGAACGTCGGGATGTGGTGCTCGACGGCCTGCACGCGGCTCATGGCGAGCTGCTGGTAGGTCATCGGGGAATCGCCGAAGGTCGCATTGTTCGTCGGCACAGTGAGGATCCGCGCGCCCTTGTCGACGGCGCTCGTGGCAGCGCGGGTGAACGCGATCTCGAAGCAGGTCGCGACACCGATCCTGTTCTCGCCGACGTCGAGGTTCCACGAGGCGGGCCCTGGCTCGAAATGCCCTGCCGTCTTGGCGATGGGGAACAGCTTTTCCCAGAGGCCGCGCCACGGGAGCCACTCCCCGAACGGCTGGACGAAGAATTTATCGTGCTGCGTGGTCTCGCCCTTGCCCGGCTCCCACACGAGCATCGAGTTCGAGACGGCCTCGGGATCATTGCTCTTCTTGGGCAGGACTGTGCCGACCACGATCGGAACGCCGACGGCGTCCACCGCCGAGTCCATGAGCTCGCGGGCCCGTTCGTTGGTGCGGGGACTCACGTCTGCGGCGTTCTCGGGCCACAGCACGAAATCGGGTTTCGGAACCTCGCCGGATTCGATCTTCTTCGCGAGTTCGAGCGTCTCGTTGACGTGGTTCTCGAGCACCGCGTACCGCTGGGCGGAGAAGTCGAGCCCGGTTTTCGGGACGTTGCCCTGCACTGCCGCGACGGTGATGGTTGCGGGACCGTCCGGATGCTTGTACCCCCGCGCCAGCGGGCTGAACGACATGCCGGTGGTGACGACGAGCAGCACGATCACGTACGTGGCCAGCGAAATCGGTGCGCGGTAGCTGCTCGGCACATGGACGTGCCGCCACTGCCAGGTGACGACGAACATCGCGATCGTCGCGCCGATTAGCGCGACGACGTAGCTCAGTCCCGGGGTCGTGGTGATCGGCGCTAAGTACACGAGAGGGCCGTTGGCCTGCCCGTATGCGAGGCGTCCCCACGGGAAACCGTTCCACGGCCACGAGGACCGGAGGAATTCGGTCGCCGTCCAGAAGGCAGGGATAAAGAGGGCGGTGGAGACGTAGTTGAGCGTGGTCATCCGGGAGCGGTGGAGCACCTGCAGCATGAGGCAGGCGCCGATGGCGAAGACCGCCGTGTAGAGAGAGCACACGAGCGCGAGGCCAAAGGTGGCGTACCAGCCCACGTACATGCCCACCCACGGCAGCAGCAGCCCGAAGAAAGTGAGCCCGAAGGCGATGCCGAGGCAGCCGGCGAGCCAGACGCGCGGGATATGCGCGACGTGTCGCTCCACGGGCGAGCCCTCGGCGGGCGGGTCCCCCATATCCCACGGCGTGAGCGAGACGATGAACATCGCGAAGCCGATCGGCGCGAGGAACCACCAGCCCACGGGTGGGAACGAGGCGTACACGCCCGCGCCGCCGGCGACGGCGAGGACGAAGCGGATGAGGACGAGCACGCCCGAGTATCCGATCGTCAGGTCTATGTCCTGGACGCCCTGTGGGGCCTCAGCCCCTGCGCCGTTCGCCGCCGTTGTTCTCCTTGCGGCAGTGTCGGCTGCGCCCGTAACGTCGCTCGTTCCGCGGCGGCGGATACGGAATCTCTTCAGACCCGCCATTACTCCCGGCCATCCTCGTGAGCACGGCCCGAGCTGTCAGAGCCATCCGATCCGGTCGGGCTGCCCGCGCCGTCCGCCTCCCCGGACAGCGGCCCAGCCGTGAACGACAGCTCCCCACCCTCCACGAGCGCCAGGCAATCGGGGGCCGGTCCGTCGAGGTCGGGCATGGGCGGGACCCCGGAGCGCGGGTCGGTGGACCACCGCTGCACGGCATCGTCGGCGGCGCGCGCGACGAGCTCGCCGGTGCGCCACATCGCGAGCGTCGACGGCGCCCCCGGGCGCAGCACGCCGAGTTCGGAGTGTTGGCCGGCGATGGCGCGCGCGGCCCCGCGGGTTGCGGCCGTGAAGGCGGCGCGCGGGGACAGCGGCCGCGCGGGCGCGCCGGTCCCAGCGCGCTCGGAGCCGGCGAGGACCGCCACGGCGTCCCACGGGCGGTACTCCCCTTGGGCGTCCCGGCACGCGCACGCCAGCGGAACCCCGCTCGACGTGAGCGCGATCAGGTCGACGCCCGCGATCCCGCCCGAGAGCGGGTCGAGCACGAGGGTGACGCCGAGCCGCGCGAGCTCGGCGAGTCGCGCTTCGTCGCTAACGGCACCGTCATTGTCGGCGCCGGCGGCGGAAAGCGCGGCGAGTTCTTCGGCGGCGAGGCCCGAGATCGACGGTGAGCGCCCGGCGAGCGCGACCCGGCCGAGCTTTTCCTCTTCGGCGGCCAGGACCTTCATGGCGGCGTCGAGGTCGCCGGTCGCGCCGTTGGAGCGGAGCGCGAACAGCGTGCGGCCAGTCGAAGCCTCCTCGAGGGCGGCGAGCGCGCGGTCGGTGGGGATGGGCTCCTCCGCCGTCAGGAGCAAGACTCCGCGACTCGCCGCGTCTCTGTCCGGACCCGAGCCCGGGCCAGCGTCAGTACCCGCTGTGCGCTCGACGAAAGGCGGTGCGATCCACGCGTTCTCGGCATCGACCCGCGCCGAATCGGGAAAGAGCGCGCCAGCCGGGGCGTCCTGGCCGATCCAGGAGATGCCGTTGGTGTCGAAGGCGAGGGAGCTCGCGTCGCGGGAGCTCGGGCTCAGCACCCTGCCGCCGCGGAGTACGACGGGCGGCAGGGCGCGCCTGCCGGCCGTGGTTCCTGCAGAAATGGGCATGTGTCCGATTATGGCGCACCGGCCCGCCCCGGCGTGCGGCGACGGGCCGGGTCGGCGTGCTATTCCCCGCCCTCGATCCGGCCCTCGGCGTCGAGGAAGGCCTCGCGGAGGGAATCGAGGAGCTCGGGATCGGGCTCGGACCACAGCCCGCGGTCGGCGGCCTCGAGGAGACGTTCGGCCATCGAGTGCATGGCCCAGGGGTTCGACTTCTCGAGGAAGGCACGGTTCTCGGGATCGAGCACGTACCCTCGTCCCACCGCCTCGTACGTCCAGTCGTCGACGACCTGGGTGGTGGCGTCGAAGCCGAAGAGATAGTCGACGGTCGCCGCCATCTCGAATGCCCCCTTGTAGCCGTGCTTGCGCATCCCGGCGATCCAGCGCGGGTTGAGCACGCGGGCGCGGATCACGCGCGAGGTCTCTTCGAGGAGCGAGCGCGTCCGTACCGAATCCGGTCGGGTCGAATCGCCGACATATGCGGCGGGGGCCGTGCCCGAGAGCGCCTTGACCGTGGCGACCATCCCGCCGTGGAACTGGTAGTAGTCGTCGGAATCGAGGACGTCGTGCTCGAGGGAGTCGACGTTTTTCGCTGCGACCTCGATGCGGGAGTACACGCGCTGCATGTCCTCCCCTGCCCACGCGCCGTCGCGGCCGCGCCCGTAGGAATAACCGCCCCACTCGGTGTAGACGGCGGCGAGGTCGGATTCGTCGCGCCAGTTGCCCGAGTCGATGGTCTGGAGGATCCCCGCGCCATAGGTGCCCGGCTTGGAACCGAAGATGCGGTCGGCGGCGCGCTCCGGGTCGACCCCAGCGGCGGTATCGGCCTCGACGTTCGCGCGCAGATAGTTCTCCGCGTCCGGCTCGTCCGCGGTCGCGGCCATGCGTACGGCGTCGTCGATGAGCGCGAGGACATGCGGGAAGGCGTCGCGGAAGAAGCCGGAGATGCGGACCGTGACGTCGATGCGCGGCCGCCCGAGCTCCTCGGTGGACATGAGCTCGAGCCCGACGATGCGGCGCGAACCCTCGTCCCAGCGCGGGCGGACGCCGAGGAGCGCGAACACCTCGGCGATGTCGTCCCCGGACGTGCGCATCGCGGACGTCCCCCACACGGACAGGCCCACCGTTCGCGGGTACTCCCCGTCATCGTCGAGATGACGGCGCAGGAGCGAATCCGCCATGAGCGTGCCGGTCTCCCACGCAAGGGGGCTCGGGAGGGCACGCGGGTCCACTGAATAGAAGTTCCTGCCCGTCGGCAGGACGTTGACGAGTCCGCGCAGCGGCGACCCCGACGGTCCTGCGGGGATGAACCCGCCGGCAAGCGCGTGGAGGATCCGCGGGATCTCGTCCGCGGTGGCGCGGAGACGGGGCACGATCTCGCGTGCGGTGAAGTCGAGGAGCTCCGAGACCGCTTCGGGGCGTGCGTCCGCGGGGAGGTCGGCGGCGGCGACGATGCCGGGGACCGACGCGGCAGACCAGTCGGCGTCGGCGAGCGCGCCGACGAGCTCCGCGGCGAGGCGCTCGGCCTCGTCGGTGCGGGAGCGGGTCTCGCTGCCGTCCTCGGCGAGACCGAGCGCCTCGCGGAGTCCGTCTGCGGACCGGTCTCCTCCCCACATTCGGCGAGCGCGGAGCATCGCGGTGACGAGCTCGATGAGCTCGGTCCCCTCGGGGGCGCGGCCGAGCGTATGGAGGCCGTCGCGGATCTGGACGTCCTTGATCTCGCAGAGCCAGCCGTCGACGTGCATGAGCATGTCGTCGAAGACCTCCTCGTCCGGGCGCTGCTCCCAGCCGAGCTCGCGGTCCATGCGGGCGGCGGTGATGAGCGTCCAGATCTGCTGGCGCAGCGCGGGGAGCTTCGCCGGGTCCATCGCGGCGACGGAAGCGTGTTCGTCGAGGAGCTGTTCGAGGCGATTGACGTCGCCGTAGGACTCCGCGCGCGCCATCGGCGGGATGAGGTGGTCGATGAGCACGGCGTGCGCGCGGCGCTTGGCCTGCGAGCCCTCGCCAGGGTCGTTGACGAGGAACGGGTAGACGAGCGGCAGGTCTCCGATCGCCGCGTCGGGGCCGCAGTCCGCGGACAGGCCGACGTTCTTGCCGGGCAGCCATTCCATATTCCCGTGCTTGCCGACGTGGCAGACGATGTGTGCGCCGAAGCCGCCGCGGGCTGCGGGCTCACGCAGCCACCGGTATGCGGCGAGGTAGTGGTGGCTCGGCGCGAGGTCGGGATCGTGGTAGATCGCCACGGGATTCTCGCCGAAGCCGCGCGGCGGCTGAACCATGACGAGGACGTTGCCGAACTCGAGCGCGGCGACGTAGATCGTGTTGTCGTGGACGTAGAGCTCGCCGGGCGCCTCTCCCCAGGCGTCGACCACGTCGGCGCGGAGCCCTTCGGGCATCGTGGCGAACCATTCGCGGTAGGTGTCCGCGGGGATGCGGTGGGGGCTGGACGCCATCTGCTCCTCGGTGAGCCAGTCGGGGTCCTGTCCGCCGGCGGCGATGATCGCGTGGATCAGATCGTCGGATTGCGCGGTGTCGAGCCCGGGGACGGGCTCGGCACCGAGGTCGTATCCGGTATCCCGCATAGCGCGGAGGATCTCGACGACCGAGGCGCCGGTGTCGAGGCCCACGGCATTGCCGATGCGCGCGTGCTTCGTGGGATACGCCGAGAGCATGAGCACGACCCGCTTGTCCTGCGGGGGTACCGTGCGCAGCACGCCCTGACGGGTGGCGAGGCCCGAGAGCCTGTCGACGCGCTCGGTGTCCGGGACGTAGCGGGCCAGCCCGTCGTCGCCGTACTCCTTGAACGAGAACGGGACGGTGATGACCCGGCCGTCGAACTCGGGCACGGCGACTTGGGTAGCAACGTCGAGCGGGGTGAGCCCGTCGTCTGACTCCAGCCACGCCGCGCGGGAGCTCGTGAGGCACAGGCCCTGGAGGATCGGGATATCGAGCTCGGCGAGGTGGGCGACGTTCCACGACTCGTCGCTCTCCCCCGCTCCCGCGAGCGCCGGGGCGGAGCCGCCGGCGGCGAGGACGGTGACGATTGCGACGTCGACCCCGCGCAGTACGTCGAGCAGGCCTTCGGCCGGCCGGCGGAGGGAGGCGGCGAAGACGGGCACTGGCTGCGCGCCCGCCCCGGCGAGGCCGTCGCACAGCGCCTCGACGTACGCGGTATTTCCCGCGAGGTGCTGCGCGCGGTAGTAGACCACCGCGACGCGGGGCGCGGGGGCGCTCGGGGCGATCTCCGCGGCGAGGCCGTCGCTCGCCGGGGAGAAGGCGCCGCTCTCGTAGCCCGAGAGATAACCCCACTCCGGCATCTCCTCGGGGGCTGCGAAAGCGTCGCCGCTGAGCAGGATGGTGTCCGAGAGGAATGCGTGGAGGTTGGCCAGGTTCGCCGCCCCACCGTGCGCGAGGTAATCGTGGGCTTCGCGGGCCACGCCTGCCGGGACGGTGGACAGGCCCATGAGGTCGGCGTCCGGGGCCTGCTCCCCAGAGACGACGACGAGCTGCGCTCCCGCACCGACGATCGCTTCGGCATGGTCCTCAATCGACTGCCTGCTGCCGAGGTAACGGAGCACGGCGACCGGGCAATCGGCGGCCCGCTCGGCGGCCTGTTCCGGGGACAAGGTCATCGGGTTACCCACGACGAAGTCGGCGCCCGAGGCGTGGGCGGAGAGCAGATCGGTGTCCGAGGTGGAGAGCAGCAGGATGGGCATGAGGACCTTTCGTGGGTGGATCGCGTCCCGCGAGGCGATGCCGCAAGTGCGGCCGGGGAGTCCGCCGCTCGAGGTCCGACTCGGGCCCGCTGTGGGTCCTCACGGTGGCGCGACCGTGCCGGATTCTCACCGGCTTCCCGATCGGCGGGTGCTTCTCGGACAGCCTATCCCGCGTCGGATCGAGAGCGGGGCCTACCCTGGATGGATGAACTCCACTCCCTCACCGACGTCTGCGGCATCCGCCTCGGACGATGGCGACCGCTGCCCCGGCGTGCTCCGCCTGCACGAGGCGGACGACGGGCTCCTCGCCCGCGTGCGGGTCCCCGGCGGCCGCCTCTCCCCCGCCGCGTGGCAGGCGCTCGCGGCGGCAGCGCGGCTCGGCGACGGACGACTCCACCTCACCTCCCGCGGGAACGTTCAGATCCGCGGGCTGGAGGCCGGGGACCGAGAGGAGCTCGTCGAGGTGCTCGCCGCCGCCGAGCTCGCGCCCAGCGAATCGCACGACAGGGCGCGAAACATCCTCGCCTCTCCTCTCGCCGGCCGGCTCCCCGGGCACGGTTTGCTCGACTCGCTCGTCACGGAGCTCCACGCGGCAGTACTCGACCGCCCCGCGCTGGCCCGACTTTCCGGTCGGTTCCTCTTCGGCCTGGATGACGGCTCCGGCGACATCCTCCGGCACGGTCCCGATCTCGGCGCACAATGGACGGGGGCAGCGGACGATTTCGAGATCGTCGTGGCCGGGTCGGCGAGCGGGATCCGAACCGCTCGATCCTCCGTACCAGCCGTGCTCGCGGACCTCGCCGAACACTTTCTCGAGGTATCGGGCGATGCGTGGCGGATAGCCC
Source organism: Dietzia sp. (assembly GCF_036741115.1). Lineage (NCBI taxonomy): Bacteria > Bacillati > Actinomycetota > Actinomycetes > Mycobacteriales > Dietziaceae > Dietzia > Dietzia sp. The sequence goes on along the minus strand of NZ_DAINST010000067.1, from coordinate 6,174 downwards.
CGGGGGGCGAGGCGGAACGCGCCATTGTCGATGCCGCCGGGACTCACCGGGACACCGCCGACCTGGACCGAGCGGAAGGCGGCGGGGCCTCCGCCGGAGGAGGGGCGCCGGGGCCCGGCGGCGGTCCTGCCGCCGTAGAGGCCCCGCCCGTCGGCTGGGTCGATACGACGGACGGGCTCGTCTCGCTCTTGGCGGTCACAGAGTTCGCCGTCATCGACGAGAGGCTTGCCGAGTTCCTCGGCGCTATCGACACCGAGACCACGATCTCCGCCGACCGCGTGATCGGCGTGCACGGGTTGCGAGAAGAGCAGGCCGAGCAGGTCGTGCGCGTGCTCGCGCCCATGGGGCTGATCTTCGACGCCGCTTCGCCGTGGGTGCGGGCGAGTGCGTGTATAGGGGCCGAAGGCTGCGCGAAGTCCGAGCGCGACGTCCGGGCGGACCTGCGCGCGGCCGTCGCACAGGGGGGCCCGGCGCCGGGTAGCGAGGCGGATCCGCCGGCCGAGCACTGGGTCGGCTGCGGGCGCGCATGCGGCTGGGACCACGAGTCCGTGCTCCGGATCGCCACGGCGGAGGGCTATGAGCGCCGCGAGGGCCCGGCCGGAAACAAGACGAACCACGGGAACCGAGAGAGAGGAACGCGTTGAGCGCGGACGCACGAACAGTCGGAAACGGCGCCGGTGACTCTTCGGAGCACACCGAGCACACCTTCCGCTACCAATACGAGCGCGACGGTCAGGCGATCTACGACGCCTCCTTCGCGACCATCCGCGCCGAGGCCGAGCTCTCGCGCTTCCCCGAAGACGTCTCCCGCGTGGTCGTGCGGATGATCCACGCCGCGGGGCAGACCGATCTCGCGGAAGACGTGGAATTCTCGGCGGACGTGGTCTCGGCGGCTCGCGGAGCGCTCGCCGCGGGGGCGCCCGTGCTCGCGGACGCCCACATGGTCGCCTCGGGCGTGACCCGCAAGCGTCTCCCGGCCGACAACGACGTGCTATGCCTCCTGCGAGAGGACTCCGTGCCCGGTCTCGCCGCGGAATTAGGCACGACCCGTTCGGCCGCGGCGCTCGAGCTGTGGCGCCCGCGTCTCGACGGCGCGGTCGTCGCGATCGGGAACGCGCCCACCGCGCTGTTCTACCTCCTCGAGATGCTCCGCGACGGCGCCCCTCGGCCCGCCGCGATCGTCGGGTGTCCCGTGGGCTTTATCGGCGCCGCGGAATCGAAGGAGGCGCTGGCCGGGGATGCCGCCTCACTCGGCGTCCCGTTTCTCACGGTGCGCGGGAGGCGCGGGGGTTCGGCGATCACGGCGGCCGCCGTCAACGCGCTGGCGAGCGTCGCCGAATGAGCGCGGACACGAGCACGCCGGGCAAGGGGACGGGCACGCTCTACGGTGTGGGCATCGGGCCGGGAGACCCGGAGCTGCTCACGCTCAAGGCGGCGCGAATCATCGAATCGGCCGACGTGGTCGCCTACCACGCGGCGCGGCACGGCCGATCCATCGCGCGCCGCACAGCCGAGGCTCATCTGCGGCCGGGCCATATCGAGGAGCTGCTGCGTTACCCGCTCACCGTGGAGAGCACGACGCATCCCGGGGCCTACGACGCCGCCATCGAGGAGTTCTACGTCGAGGCCTCGGCGCGCCTTGCCGCGCATCTCGAGGCCGGCCGCGACGTCGCCCTGCTCGCCGCCGGCGATCCCCTCTTCTACAGCTCGTTCATGTACATGTACAAGCGCCTCGAACAGCGCTTCCCGTGCGAGATCGTGCCGGGGATCACGGCGGTCTCGGCCGTCTCCGCCGCCGCGGGGCGCCCGCTCACCGAACACGAAGAGGTGCTCACCGTGCTGCCGGGCACGCTGGACGAGGGCGAGCTCTCCAGGCGCCTCGCCGACACCGACGCAGCCGTGGTGATGAAGCTCGGTCGCACCTTCGGCAAGGTCCGCTCCGCGCTCGAGTCCTCCGGTCGCCTCGGCGAGGCAACCTATGTCGAGCGCGCGAGCACCCCGGAGCAGCGGGTCGCCCCGCTCGCCGAGGTAGATCCCGGCTCGGTGCCCTACTTTTCCGCAGTGGTCGTGCCCAGCCCCACCGATTCGCGCCTGCGAGGTGCCCAGGCCGGTGGCGCACCGTCCCCTGTCTCCGCTGACGTGGCGCGCAGGCCGCGGGTCGCGGTCCTCGGGACCGGCCCCGGCCCGGATAGGTGGATGACGCCGGAGGCCGCCGATGCCCTTGCCCGCGCCACCGACCTCGTGGGCTACGAGACCTATACGAAGCGGGTCCCCGCGCGGCCGGGTCTCGTCGTGCATTCCTCCGATAACCGCGTCGAGGTCGAACGCGCGACGTTCGCGCTCGACCTCGCTCGGCGCGGGCGCGAGGTCGTCGTGGTCTCTGGCGGCGATCCTGGCATCTTCGCCATGGCCACTGCGGTGTTCGAGGCCGCGGAAGTCGGAGGCTATACGGATGTAGAGATCGAAGTGTTCCCCGGCGTCACTGCGGCGAACGCCGTGGCCGCGAAGACCGGCGCTCCCCTCGGCCACGACTTCGCCATGGTCTCTCTCTCCGACAGGCTCAAGGGCTGGGATGTAATCGAGGCCCGTCTCCGTGCGTTGCTCGAGGCGGACCTCGCCATCGCGATCTACAACCCGGCGTCGCGCTCGCGGCGGGAGCAGGTCAGGCGACTCGCCGAGCTCGTCGCCGAGATCGGCGGGCCCGACAGGGTCGTGATCCAGGGGCGCGACGTGGGCCGAGAGGGCGAGGATGTCCGCGTGGTCCGTGCTGCGGACTTCGATCCGGAGACAGTGGACATGCGCACGCTACTCATCGTGGGATCGAGCCGCACACGGGTCCTGGATACCCCGAACGGCCTGCGCGCCTACACTCCGCGCAGCTACTAGGCGCCTCTACCGCTGTCGAGAAGCGCCCGGATATCCGCTCGATTGAGCCCGCGGATGTAGATCCTGTCGGCGTCGAAACGCGAGACCTTTCGGGGTGGCAGCGCGCGGAACGCGGCGGCGAAGTCGACGGCGCCGAGGGATGAAAAGGATTCGGGATCGTCGTCTGGTCCGTCGATCCCGACGAGCGCGAGTTCCCAGTCGACTGGCGACTCCTGGCCGACCTGTTGACGAATGTGCGGAGGAAGCGTGGGCGAATGAGGGAGGACCGTATCGACTCCCTCGGTGAGCGTATAGAGGCCCTGGATCGAGCCGTCCGGGGCGCGGGCCGCCATCTGGCTCGCGAAGTGGGCGTCGGTGTGCTGTGGCGGACCGACGAAGTCCCCGAAAGCATTCGCCGGACTATCGCTGCGGAAGATGTGATCGAGGATCTCGCGATTGAGGGATACGTCCACGTTGACGCCCTGGACGAGGATCGCGGGGTTCCCGGATTCGAGCGAGCGGAGAAATGCCATGAGGCCTGCTCGAATATCGCCGCTGTAGTCGAATGAGGTGATCGTCTCGGCGGTGAAGTTGTCGCCGTTTTCCGCCACGACGGAAGCGCCGAAGTGGCGGGCGAGCGCGGAGAGGAAATCGAGCGCGATGCGCCAGTCGTTGGGCGCGGACGGCGTGAGCACACGGACGGTGTATGCCCCCTGCTGGTAGGTGAACTCGAACCCGCGGCCACTGTAGGGAGAGATCCCGAGGCGGGAGATGATCTCGTCGGTCTTCCGCCCGGCATAGCGCTCGAGTTCTTCGGACCCTCCGTTCTCCTCGGGCTGGAAATAGGGTCGGAGTCCGGTGGGGCCCAGGCGCATCGCCTCTGCCAGACGCAAGGGCCGGTGTCGGCGCCCGGGCGGGGCGACGGTGAAGGTGATGCTCATCGGTGGCTCCTCGATGTTCGGTGGATCCGTTCGGGAGCCGCCACCGGAGGTTCAGGCGCGAGCGGCGCCGAAGACCTCGACTATCCACTCGGCCGCTTCGCGCACCGTAGAGACGGTGCGCACGGGCGGCGTGTTGGCGCGTTCGATCATGATGACCGGGATGTGCAGCGACCTCGCAGCCTCAAGCTTTGCCGACGTCGAATCCCCGCCGCTGTTCTTGGTGACGACTACGTCGATCCGATGGCGCCTGAGTAGCGAATGTTCCGAGTCGAAATCGAAGGGCCCGCGGTCGAACATGAGGAGATAGCGCCGCGGCAACTTGCCCTCCGGGGGTTCGACGCAGCGGATGAGGTACGAGCTCCGGGCATCGCCGGCGAAGGCCGCGAGATTCTGTCGGCCGATGGTGAGTAACGGACGCTTGAACCGTTCCTGCACCACGCGCGCCGCTTCGGCCGCCGTGGGTACCGAGATCCACTCGTCCCCGGGGCCCGGCGTCCATTGCGGCCGATTGAGGCGCAGCATGGGGACGCCGGTCGAGGCCGTGGCCTCGACGGCGGACGCCGAGATACGTTCGGCGAATGGATGGGTCGCGTCGATGACAAGGTCGACCGCGTGGTCCAGGAGGTAGCGACCCAGTCCCTGCGGTCCACCGAATCCGCCGATCCGCACCTCTCCCTCGGGTAGGCGGGGTCGCTTGACGCGTCCCGCGAGCGACGTGACGACGTCGAGCCCCGCTGCGGAGATGAGCCCCGCGAGCTCGCGCCCCTCGGAGGTGCCGCCGAGGATGAGGATCTTGTTGGGCGGCGCCCCGTGGTGCTGGGTGGAGTTCGCCATCTCTGTGGCTCGATCTGCGGAGAGCACGGGATCGGGAACGGCGAGTTCGGATTCTTCGAGTTCCCTCTTGGGACGTTCGATCGGCGTGGCTCGAAGTTGAGCCGGCTCGAGATCGTCGGCTTCGGAATCGTCGGCGAACGCGCCGTCGCCGATGGCGTCGGAAACGTCAGAGGTGTAGGAGGTGTTGGACTCAGCCACGGGGCCTGCATCGTCGGCTACGGGCTCGGCGCCCGACCCCTCTACATGTGTAATGATCTGGTCGGACTTAGGTCCCACGGCATCCGCCGCGTCCAGGGCCTTGTACGGATCGGGCACGGGCCGGAGAGTCTGCTTGCCGAGCTCGTTCTCGCTCCCGGAAGGAGCGTCGCACAGAGTGCGGCCCTTGGCGTCCCGCGGGCGATCGTCGGAATAGAGGAACGAGCGTGGCGCGGCGACCGCGGAGGAACCGGCACCAACGGCGTCATCCGCACGGAGGGGATTGTCCGCAAGCGGGGAGGTCTCGGCGAAGACCGCGCCGATCATGATGACCGCCGTCCGTGTGACTCCCGCGGCGGCGAGCTCCTCAGGCAGCCGGCCGAGCGTCGTGCGGAGGAGGACCTCCTCCGGCCGGGAGACATAGGCGGCGACGGCGACGGGCGCGTCGACGCCGTAGATGGGCTCGAGCTCGTCACGCACGCGTTCGGCCTGGTGCGCGGCGAGATGGATCACGGCGGTGCCGCCGGAGGCACACGCCGTCGCGAGATCCTCCCCCTCGGGCATGGGCGTGGAGCGACCGTCGACGCGCGTGAGGATCACGGTCTGGGCGACGTTGGGGATGGTGAGTTCCGTACGCAGCGCGGCTGCCGCGGCCGTGTATGCGGGAACGCCGGGGACGATTTCCCACGGGATCCCGGCGGCATCGAGCGCGGCGAATTGCTCGGAGATCGCAGAATAGAGGCTCGGATCGCCGGAGTGGAGGCGCGCGACGTCGTCGCCGCGCTCGTGCGCATCGCGGAGCTCGGTGACGATCTCGTCGAGCGGCATTCGCGCGGTGTTGATGATCCGCGAGATCGGTGGGCACAGCGCGAGGACCTCGGGAGGCACGATCGATCCGGCGTACAGGCAGGTGCCGCACTGCCGGACGAGGCGCTGGGCGCGGACGGTGAGCAGGTCCGGTGCGCCGGGGCCCGCGCCGATAAAGTAGACGGTCATGGTCTCCCGGGGCCTCCCTCCTGTGTTGTCGATTCTCCGTTCGCGCCCGTTCCAGCGGCGTTACCGACCTTCTCGCACACGTAAATTACCAGGTGGCGCGCAGGTTCCCAGCCGGAATACCGGCCCAGGGGCCGCAAGTGCTCGACGCCGAGGCGCATCATCTCGCCGCCGTGGCGCTCGCGGTGGGAGTGGAGCAGGAGCTCGGCCTCGGCTGTGACGGCCGTGGCGACGAATCGCCCGCCGTCTCGGACGGCGCCCCAGGCCCAGTCGAGCATCCCGTCCGCGGTGAGCCCGCCGCCGACGAAGACCACGTCCGGCAGGGCTGCGAGTGGTGCGTAGTCGG
>NZ_DAINST010000066.1:12762-18209 GCF_036741115.1 Dietzia sp. | reverse complement strand
CAACATCAACAACATTAGTTTACTATGAGCGTAACATTCACAACGCAACCGCTGTGCTGGAAAAACGTCCTCGCGAGGAGATAAGTATGAAGACATCGGCAATCCGGAAGGCCGCTTTCGCGACCGCGACGGTGGCGTCCGCGTCTTCCCTCCTCCTCGCCGGGGGCGGGGCGCAGGCATTCGCTGCCGACATGGAGAAGGCGCGCGAGACCGTCGACGCGCCGGTCGCCACGCAGGGCGCGAGCCCGGAAGCGCTGGCCACGAACGCCGCGGGGACGCTCGGCGGGATCAACCCCGACCAGCTCTCGCAGATCCTCGGCTCCTCGGGCGACCCGGCCTTCGCGGGCTCGACGATAATGGGCTCGGCCGACGCCCTCGGATTCTCTCCCGATCTCTTCGCCGGCGACTCTCCGCTGCCGCCGGCGCCGGACCCCTCGATCAAGGAGACCAAGGTCCTCAAGAAGACCGTCACGAACGGTCGCTACGAGCAGTGGGAGATCGCCTACGCGCCGATGCAGCGGGTCATCACCATCGAGATCTACCGCGCCCCGGGCGGCAACGCAGCGCCCAACCTCTATCTCCTCGACGGCGTCGGTTCCGAGCGCCCCAGCGGCTTCATGGTCTGGGGCGCCAAGAAGCAGTTCGAAAACGAGAACGTCAACCTCGTCATCCCCACCGGCGGTCAGGCGTCGATGTGGGCGGACTGGGAGAAGCAGGATCCGAAGCTCGGGATTTCCAAATGGGAGACCTTTATTACAGAAGACCTCCCCAAGCTGATATCCGGCGACGAAATCGCGCTCAAGCAGAACGGGAAGAACGGTATCGGCGGCATCTCCATGGGCGCCGCCTCCGCGTACTCGCTCGCCGTCCGCCACCCGGACAAGTACCAGGGAGTCTTCGGGGTCAGCGGCTGCTACACAACCGACGACTTCGGCCAGATCCTCACGCGCTACACCGTCGAGTCCCGCGGGGCGAACGTGAACAACATGTGGGGCACGCCGGGCAACGAGAATTGGCAGGCGCACGATGCGATCAGCCAGGCCGAGAAGCTCCGCGGCAAGGCGCTGTACCTCTCCTCCGCGACGGGCGCCGCGAAGGAGGGCGAGTTCGAGGCGTACGACCAGAACATCGGGAACTTCGTCGTCGGAGCCGCGCTCGAGCAGGCCTCCAACGTGTGCACGAACCGGATGCACGAGAAGCTCGATACGCTCGGCATCGAGCACCGCTTCGATCAGCTCCCGGCGGGTCTGCACAACTGGTCGCTGTTCACCCCGCAGATCCCGGTCGCGTGGAACACCATCAAGGGTGCCCTCGGCGCGTAGCCGCGGCGAATGCCTTGCTCTGTCGGACGTACTCCTCGTAGTTCGCGAGCGTGGGCGAGGCGTTGAGCTCGCGCCAGGCGTTCGCATATCCAGCGGGCAAGACTCCCGCGGCAACGAGGATCTCCGCAGTAAAGGGCACGGGCCGGAGCCCGGAAGCAGTCGTGACTCCGCCCGCCGTGACCGCCTCGCGGAACTCGTATAGCGAGGAGCCGGAGTAGCCGCTTTGTTCGAGGAACGACGGGTCGTTGCTCGTGTGAGGGATTGCGTCGAGCAGCCCAGCGCGCGCGATCCCGAAGGTGGCCCCGCAGATCGCGCCGAGAGGCACCCCGGCCTCGACGGCCCGCTTCGCGAGAGAAAGTACTTCGTCGTGCCCTTCGCCCCAGGTCTGCCCTCCCGGAAGGACGAGAGCGGCGGCGGAATCGAGATCGACCTCCGCAACAGTGGTCTCGGGAGTTATGGAGAGTCCGCCGAGCGTGCGGACCGGGGTGGCGGTCGCTCCTGCGAAGAGGACGCGGAAGCGGCCCGGGTGCACGGACTCGGCCCCGACGACTTCGGTGGTGAGGTAGGCGTATTCCCAGTCCGCCATGGTGTCCATGGCGTAGATGATGATGTTCTTCATGTCATGACCATATCGCCGAAATAGGACTGATCATGTCCGCGTTGGTCGGATATGGAAACTCGTGGCAGTCGGCGCCGTCCGGGCGCGGCGTAGCCTCGGGGCCATGCGTATCGCAGTTCTGGGAGCGACCGGTTCGATGGGCTCGCGGGTGGCTGAGGCCGTCCGCCGTCAGGGGCACGAGTGTGTTGCGGCGAGCCGCTCCAGCGGCGTCGACGCATACACGGGCGACGGGCTGCGCGAGGCGCTCGACGGAGTCGACGCCGTGATCGACTGCATGGACCTCATGACCACGAACGCCGAGAAAGGCCGGGACTTCTTCAGACAGGTCGCCGGCAATGTCCTCGATGCCGCGCGCTTGGCAGGAGTGCGGCGCGTGGTGTGTCTGTCGATCGCCGGGGTCGCCGACGGCGAGGTCAACAAGCGATTCGGGTACTACCAGGCGAAGGCCGAGCACGAGCGGACGTATCTCGAGGCAGCCGGCGGCGACGCTGTGCCAGAGGTGCGTGTGCTGCGCTCGGCCCAGTGGTTCGGCTTCCCTGCGCAGATGGCCGGCCAGCTCACCGCCGGGCCGATCGCGCTGGTCCCAACCATGGTCACCGCTCCCGTCTCTGAGGATCGGGTGGCCGAGCTGCTCGTCGAGCTCGCGGCCAGCGGGGCGGCTGCCGGCGCAAGTGACGGCGGCGATGAGCGGATCGTCTCGGTGCGCGGCCCCGAGATCGGCAAGCTGCGCGATTTCATCCGCCGCGAGCAAGACGCCGTCGGGGAGGTCGGCGGCAAGAAGCTGCGATTTGTTCTTGAGGCGCCGCTGTTCGGCCGCGCGGTCGCGCATGGCGGGCTCGTTCCCGACGAAGGGCTCGTCGACCAGGCGACTTTCGGGAGTTACCTCGACACGTTGCGGGAGTAGATCCGCTCTCGAGAACCGTTTCCGGGGACCGGGCATACTGGGTGCGTTGTCGTCTTCGACGCAGCAGGGAGTCGTCGGGACCTGTAAACGGAACAGGGAGAAATGCAGAACAAGACCTATTGGGTTCTCAAGAACATCGTCATCGGGCCTTTCCTGCGGGTGTACAACCGGCCGTTCGCACGAGGGATCGATAAGCTCCCCTCGGACGGCCCGGCGATGCTCGCGTCGAACCATCTCGCCGTGATGGATTCGTTCTACCTCCCGCTCCTGTCTCCCCGCCAGATCACTTTCCTCGCGAAGAAGGAGTACTTCACCGGCACCGGGTTCTCCGGGGCCGTGCAGAAGTGGTTCTTCACCTCCGTCGGCCAGGTCCCGATCGACAGGTCCGACAAGGAGTCGCAAAGCGCGGCGATGGCCACGGGCCTGCGGGTCCTCGAACGCGGCGATCTCCACGGGATGTACCCGGAGGGGACGCGCTCTCCCGATGGCCGCCTCTACCGGGGCAAGACCGGCGCGGCGCGGACCGCGCTCCAGGCGAATTCGCCGGTGTATCCCGTGGCAATGATCGACACCCACCTCGCCAACCCCATCGGGTCGTGGATTCCGCGCCCGCAGCGGTGCGGGCTCGTCGTCGGCGACCCCTTGTACCCCGATGATTTTCGCGATGCCGGCGACGAGTACGCGCAGGCGCGCGCGTTGACGGACGCGATCATGGAGCGCTTGGCCGAGCTCGGCGGGCAGGAGTACGTCAAGGACTTCTACGCCGCGGACGTCAAGAAGTCGCTCGATGCCGGGGACGGATACCCGGAAGGATCCGAGCCGGGGAAGGGAGTGGTCCTCGGCGACCCGGCCGCAGTGCGGCGCCGCGGCAAGTAGCGCGGAGCCCGTCGGCACCGGCCTGCCGTAGAGCGCTAGTCCGCTGCCCTCACATACCGATTCGCGTCGGCGCCCCAGCGAAAACGCTGGGGCGCCGACGCGATTTTGGTTCCTGGACTACGAGGGGCAGTTGGCGAGGTTCGTGATTTCCATGGAGAAGCACACGCCGAAGAACGCGGCGACCGAACCCACGACGATGGGTGTAGTCACGGACTGTCCGATGGGGGTAAGGGTGCCGTCTTCGTCGGAAAGGCCGGCGGCGGCGAGCGAGCCGTAAATGGGATTTCCCTCAGTCGGCTCCTGGGCGCCGGCGGTCCCGGCGGCACCGACGGTCAGGGCCGCCGCGACGGCAGTGGCTGCGGCGATGGAGGTCATTCGGCGTGCGGTGGTGCGCATGTTTTCTCCCGTGTTCGGTTCTCGAGTCCTGTCCACTTCTCTATCGGGCCCGCGTAAATAGATATTACGAATTCTCGCAGGGTTCCTCGCTTTTCCTTTCTCTTCGCATATATTCCGCAGACCCTTGGCTCCGTCCGCGTCCCATGGTTCATTAGTTGCGTAACTAACCAATCAACGACGGAGGTTCGGCGGTGGACGAGAGCAAGCCTCTGTTTGTGCAGATCGCCGAGCAGGTCGAGGACGCGCTCGTCGACGGCAGCTTCCCCGAAGACGGGAAAGCCCCCTCGACGAACGAGCTCGCATCGTTCCACCGCATCAACCCCGCTACCGCGGCGAAGGGAATCAACCTCCTCGTGGACAAGGGGATCCTCTACAAGCGTCGCGGCATCGGCATGTTCGTCGCGCCCGGCGCCCGCGAACTCGTCCTCGCCGAGCGGCGCGCAGCCTTCGCCGACCGCTACGTTCGGCCGCTCATCACCGAGGCCCGCACGCTCGGACTCGGACCGGACGACGTCATCTCGCTGATCCACACCGCCGCGTACGACACCGCGCACAAACCAGCGCCCCATTCGAACCAGCCGGGCTAGTGCCGGGCAGGAGAAGAGGAAGTACCGACATCGGCTCGGTCATCGATGCACGCCACCTCACCAAACGCTTCAAGAACTCCCTCGCCCTCGACGACGTGAGCTTCGACATCTAGGAGAACACGATCTACGGCTTCCTCGGCCGCAACGGCGCAGGTAAGACCACGGCCATGTCGATCCTCACGGCGCAGGACAGGCAGAGCAGCGGCGAGGTTCGCGTCTTCGGGGAGGGGCCATGCGAGAACCCCGCGGTGCTCAGCCGCATGTGCTTCGTCCGCGAGGGGCAGCGATACCCGGAGGACTTCACAGTCGAGGTCGCCCCGCTCCGCGAGCATGTTCTTCCCGAGCTGGGATGCGGAGCTCGCCGCCGAGCTCGTCGACGAGTTCCGGATCCCGGCGTGCAGCCGGATCAAGAAGCTCTCCCGCGGCCAGAACTCGGCTGTCGGGATCGGCATCGGCCTCGCCGCCCGCGCCGAGATCACCTTCTTCGACGAGCCCTCCATCTACTCCGCTCCGACCGTGCTGCGCGGCCGCCTCCGGAACGTCATCCGCCTCCAGTTCCTCAACCGCTGGGCGTTCATCTGGGTCGTGCTCATCGTCCTCTCCAGCTCGTGGTTCTTCTCGCTCGCCATCTACGGCGTGGTCCACGCGGCGGGCGTCGACGGCGACAAGATCGGCTACGGTGCCCAGGCGCCGCTGTGGTGCCTCCTCGTCCTCGGCATCCAGACGTTGGCCATCACGTGCGT
>NZ_DAINST010000066.1:0-12752 GCF_036741115.1 Dietzia sp. | reverse complement strand
CGTCTTCGTTGCCCTCGGCCTCATCGAGTGGTGGACGCACGGCTACTGGATGGACGGCTACTTCGCTCACCTCGATCCGCTGTGGGCGTCCGGGCCGCTCGCAGCCGTGCTCTCCTACTTCGTCGGATGCATGCTCGCCTTCATCCTCGGCTTCTGGTTCACCATCGTCTACCGGCTCGGCGGAGTCGGGGCTGTCGTGCTCTCCCTCGTGGGCGTGGCCGGTCTCGTGGTCGGCGCGGTCGGCCTCGTTACCTGGTTCTCGTGGTGGCCGGCCATCTGGGACTGGATCGTCGCCACCGGCGCGCTGGGGATCACGTGGTGGGTCCTGTTGTTCGCCGTCATCCTCTGGGTGGGCTCGTACCTCACCCTCCTCCGCCTCCCCGCCTGACGACGGGCGTCCCATCCCCGAACCGGCTCCGCGCCACCGCCGGGTCGTCCTCCCACAACCCCGCCGGCGCCGCGCCACTGCAGCCCGCACGGCGCCCAGGCCGCTGAACTGCAGCGAAGCCCGCGAGTCCGCGTTGTTTCTCGGGCTTTGCGTTTGACAACCCCACCCCCCGCCTACACTCGCCCCGGTCTGCATAGTCCGCCCCGGGGCGGCCTGTCGAGAGGAATTACTTGAGTACTACGGATGTAGGGGACGCCGCGCCGTCCTCTCCAACAGTCGACGCCGGGGACGCGGGTTACGCTAAGGGCCTGCACAACCGGCACATCCAGATGATCGGGATCGGCGGCGCCATCGGCTCCGGTCTGTTCCTCGGCTCCGCGAGCCGCCTCCACGACACCGGCCCCTCGCTGGTGCTGTCGTATATCGCGTGCGGCATCGTCGCGATGATCGTCGTGCTGGCCCTCGGCGAGATGGTCGTGCACCGGCCGTCCTCGGGTGCGTTCGTGTCGTACGCCCGTGAGTTCATCGGAGAAAAGGGCGCGTTCGCCGCCGGATGGCTGCACTTCGTCAACTGGGCGTTCACCCTGATCGCCGACGCGACGGCGATGGCGATCTTCCTCTCGTTCTGGTCGCCGGTCCGGGATGCGCTGCCGCAATGGGCGCTCGCGGCGATAGGCCTCGGCGTGGTCATCGTCATCAACCTCATCGGCGTCAAGTTGTTCGGCGAGCTCGAGTTCTGGTTCGCGATCATCAAGGTCGGCGCGATCGTCTCGTTCATGCTCGTCGCCATCTACTTCATCGTCACGGGCACGGACCTAGGCACGGACGGGCAGTCCGCGACGGCCGGGTTCCACAACATCACCGACAGCGGGTTCTTCCCCAACGGCTTCGCGCCGGTGGTCGTCGTTTCCACGGGCGTCATCTTCTCCTACGCGGCGATGGAACTCATCGGCGTCGCCGCAGGCGAGACGGAGAACCCGGAGAAGGTCATGCCCGGCGTCGTCCGCTCGGTGATCTGGCGGATCCTTCTCTTCTACGTCGGCACGATGCTCCTGCTCTGCATCCTCCTGCCGACCAATCAGTACGTCGCCGACGTCTCGCCGTTCGTCACGGTCCTCGACCGCGTCGGCTTCCACCTCGGTGGCGTGCACATGGCCGACATCATGCAGGTCGTGCTGATCACTGCGGTGGCCTCGTCGATGAACTCCGGGTTGTACTCCACCGGGCGCGTGCTGCGCTCGATGGCGATGGCGGGCACCGCGCCGAGGTACCTCGGCAAGATGAACGGCAACAAGGTCCCCTACGCGGCGATCCTCACGACCGCCGGCTTCGGCGCCGTCGGCGTGCTCATCAACTTCTTCTTCCCCAGCAAGGCGTTCGAGATCGTCCTCGAGATCGCTTCGCTCGGGATCATCGGCGTGTGGTCCACGATCCTCATCAGCCACGCGCTCATGGTGCGCAAGGCAGGTCGCGGCGAGATGCGTCGCCCGCACTTCGTGCTCCACTTCGCGCCGTGGATCAATTATCTCGCGCTCGCCTTCCTCGCGGCGGTGATCCTGCTCATCGCCTTCGGCGACGATCCCGATGCCGCGAAGTCCGCGTACATCGGCGTGCCGGGTCTGCTCATCCTTTTCGTCGGTGGCTGGTTCCTCGTGCGCGGGAACATCGACGCCGAGGCCTTCGACGAGGCCGAGGCGGAGGCCGACGAGGAGCAGTGGACATAGTCGAGCCGGCCAGCCACCGGATCGTCCGGGCGCTCCTACGGGTCGCCCGTCGGGCCGCTCATCGGGCCTCTCATCGGGCCTCCGAATCGGGCCCCGCATCGGGCCCCGCATCGGGTGCTACCCTTGCGAACGCGATGCGTACGCGAGGGCGGGACACCGCGTAGACGAGCAGCGTGCCGGTACCCGGGCGGTCGGCCTCTTCTCGATCGATCGCCGCGAACTCACATACCCGACACGGCTAATGGACGAGGTGGCCGGGAAGCGAAGTGCCATGAGATCGGTCGGAAATACCTACCGGGAGCGACCGCACGGACGCGGACCCGCCACGGGCCGGACGGCGGTCATCGGTTCGGGCGTCGCCGGGCTGGTCGCCGCCCACGTCCTCGCCAAGGATCGCGACGTGACGATCTTCGAGGCAGACACCCGGCTCGGCGGCCACGCACACACCCACGATGTCGACGTCGGCGGTAGCCGTTTCGCCGTGGACTCGGGTTTCATCGTCCACAACGCCCGCACGTATCCCACGCTGCTGCGTCTTTTCGCCGAGCTCGGCGTGGAAACCGTCGAGACGGAGATGACCCTCTCCGTGCGTGATGACGAGCTCGGCCTCGAATACAGGGGCGGCGCAGGTGTCCGCGGGCTCTTCCCCGGCAGGGGTTCGCTCCGCCCGCGGCACCTCCGCATGCTCGCCGACGTGCCCCGATTCCACCGCTACGCGCGCCGGCTGCTGGCGTCGGCCGACGCGGGCTCCGCGGACGGGAACCCGGCGGAGACGCTCGAGGCCTTCCTCGATCGGCATCATTTCGGGGATTTCTTTCGACGCGCCTTCGTCGTGCCGCTGGTCGCTGCGGTGTGGTCGACCGAGCCGGAACGTGCCCTTGACTATCCTGCGGAGTTCCTCTTCCGCTTCCTCGACAATCACGGAATGCTCACCGTTTTCGGCTCGCCCACGTGGCGGACGGTGGTCGGCGGATCGCGGACCTACGTATCCGCCGTCGCCGAGAAGATCTCGGATATCCGGACCTCCAGTCCCGTCCACGCTCTTGTCGAGGCAGGTGACGACCAGTCAGGAGGGGTCCTGCTGAGGACCCCGGGAGGCGACGTCGAGCGCTTCGACGCCGCCGTGGTGGCGACCCATCCGGACCAAGCTCTCGCCCTGCTCCGGAGCCCCACCCGAGCGCAGCGCGAGATTCTCGGGGCATTGCCCTACCAACCCAACGAGATGATCCTCCACACCGATTCGACGATCCTTCCCCGCGCCGAAAAGGCGCGGGCATCGTGGAACCATCTGCATTCCGCCGCGCTCCGAACCACTTCCGCGGGACAAACGACCCCGCGGGAAGTGATCACCTACGACATGAATCGTCTCCAGCACCTCCGTCCGCCCGGCGGGGAGCGGCTCCTCGTCACGCTCAACGGACGCGGACTCGTCGACTCCTCGAGCATCCTCGCCTCGGCGGACTACGCCCACCCGCTCTACACCCCGGAATCGGTGTCTGCGCGGGCGCGCCTCGCCGAGATCGACTCCTCGCGCATCGTCTTCGCGGGCGCCTACCACGGCTGGGGATTCCACGAGGACGGGGCACTCGCGGGGCTCCGAGCGGCCGAGAAACTCGGCGGGAGGTGGAACTGATGCGCAACGAGGCGATCACGGTGGACCGCGATACAGCCTCGGACGCGCGCTTCGGCACCGCCCCTGCGGCCGTGCGGCTCTACGAGACCACGGTCCGGCACTCGCGCTCGGGCCCGATCGCCCACCGCTTTGGCACTCGTTCGTACTGGTGGTTGGTCGATATGGACGCGTTCGACTCGAGGCCGTCGGACCCACAGGCCGGCATGGGGCTGCCCGGCTTCCCCTCGTGGACCAGGGTGCTCGCCGAGATCCGGCCCGCAGATCTCGACCTCGACCCCGCGCCCACCGCGGGCGAGGGCGTGCGGCGACTGGCGCGGCGGCTCGCCGGGGAAGCCGGTGAGCCCGCCCCCGACGTCGGGGGCCCTGCCTTCCTCGCCGCCACAGGGCGGGCGGCGGGTTACGGATTCGATCCGCTCGCGCTCGCCTGGCTGCACGCCGCCGACGGGACCCCGTCGGTCGTCCTCGCTATCGTGCGCAACACCTACGGAGGCCTGCACCACTATCTCCTCCGGCCCGACGCCCGTGGCAGGGCAGAGATCCCCAAGGAGTTTCATGTCTCCCCATTCCATGACGCCGGAGGCCGATACGTGATCGACGTCCCGGAGCCCGGTGAGCGGCTCTATGTTGCGATCCGCCTGCGCCGCGACGGGGAGCCGGATTTCGTCGCCTCGGTGTCGGGGGAAGGCAGGCCGGTTCGCATGCGCACCCTCCTCGGTATCGCCACGCGCCGGCCACTCGAACCGCTCGCGGTCTCGGCCCGGATCCGGTTGCACGGTGTCTATCTCTGGGCGCGAGGCCTCGGGATCCGGCCGGTGCCCGAGGCGGACACCGCCGCGGGGCGTGCCCGCACCCCAATACCGCCGGCGCCCCATGGGCCATTGGCGGCCGCGCTCGGGCTCGGTGTGAAGACGATCCTGGCGGGACTGGCCGACGCCATGCCCATCCGCGTGGAATATCCGGACGGCACCGTGCGCGGAGGCGGGGCGAGCTCGGCGTCGGCGCCGCGGATGATCGTCCACCGGCCCCGCGATTTCCACGCCCGTGTGGGGCGGCACGCATCGATCGGGCTCGGCGAGTCGTACATGGCAGGGGACTGGGACTCTCCGGACATTGCGGCGCTGCTGTCCGAGTTCGCCGCTCGCCAACACGCGATGGTCCCCCGGCCGCTCCGCGCGCTGCGCGGCCTATACATCCCCCGCCCGCCTCGCGAGACCCGGGGGTCGGTGGAGAACGCGCGCGGCAACATCTCGGCGCACTACGACCTCTCCAACCGATTCTTCGCGTTGTTCCTCGACGAGACGCTCACGTACTCTTCTGCGCTCTTCGATTCGCTTCCCGAGCGCAGGGGTCGGCTCGGGGGGATCGGTGCGGCGTCGTCATCCGGAACGAACGACCGCGCAGCGGGCGACGGCGCCGGGCCAACGCGCCCCGCGCCGCGCGCACCCACAGACGAGGACCTGGCTCCCGCCCAGCGGGCGAAGATCGACGCGCTCCTCGACACGGCCGGAGTGGGGCCCGGGAGCCGCGTCCTCGAGATCGGCACGGGTTGGGGCGAGCTGTGTCTCCGCGCCGCGGCCCGGGGAGCCACGGTCCGCTCGGTGACCCTGTCCACTGAGCAGCGCGAGCTCGCGCAGCGGCGCGCGGAAAGCGCCGGCCTCGGAGAGAGGATCGAGGTCGAGTTGCGCGACTACCGCGAGGTCGACGGCGAATACGACGCCGTGTTGAGCGTAGAGATGATCGAGGCCGTGGGCCTCGAATACCTAGAGGAGTACTTCCGAGTCATCGAGAAGGTGTTGGCCCCGGGCGGCCGGGTCGCGATCCAGGCGATTCTCATGGACGACGACCGCGTTCGGGCCACGCGGAACAACTACACGTGGATGCACAAGTACGTCTTCCCCGGCGGACGCATCCCGTCAGTAGGAGCGATAGAACGTGCGCTCGAGGGCACCTCGCTCCGGGTTCGAGGTCGTCGCCACTTCGGCGGGCACTATGCCGAGACGCTGCGGTTGTGGGAAGAACGGTTCACTGCTCGCGAGGACGAGGTCCACCGGCTCGGATTCGATGCGGTCTTCGTCCGCATGTGGCGCTTCTACCTGCAGTACTGCGAAGCGGGCTTCCGCGCAGGTTACCTCGACGTCGCGCATCTCGAGATCGGGGCCAGGCGATGAGGCGGGGTCGGGACACCGCCGGGACCATGGGCGCCGCCGGGACCCGAGGCGCGACTCTCGCCGCCGAGATCGAGGAGGCGCTGCGTCTGCTTATCCGGGGTGGACTCCCCGTGCGTCTGGAATGTTGGGACGGTTCGGCCGCAGGACCAGTCGGCGCGCCGGTCCTGCGGCTGCGCTCGCCCGCCGCGCTGCGCAGGCAGCTCTGGGCGCCGGGTGAGCTCGGCGCGGCGCAGGCCTACGTCGCCGGCGAGATCGACATCCCCGGAGACCTACTCGAGGGCATGACACACCTCTGGAAGGTCATCCGGGAGCGCGAGCTCGCGGGCTCCCGTCCCGGTCCGCGAGCGCTCGCCCGACTCGCGGGACTCGCCGCGAGGAACGGCGCGCTCGGCCCCCGCCCACCGCGACCGGAGAGCCAGGCGGTCGTGCGAGGTCGGCTCCATTCCCCGCTCCGGGACCGGGCGGTGATCAGCCACCACTACGATCTCCCCACTGACTTCTACGCGCTGATCCTCGACGAGTCCATGGCGTATTCGTGCGGCTGGTTCCCCTCCGGGCCCCCGAGCCGGGGCGCGAACGTTGGCGGCGATGCCGACTCCGATCCGGGCGCCGTCCTCGCCGCCGCACAGGCGGCGAAGTTCGCACTCGTCGCCCGCGAGCTCGGGCTGCAGCCGGGCATGCGGCTCCTCGACATCGGATGCGGCTGGGGCTCGATGGCCATCGCCGCCGCGGCCACGCACGGTGTGCAGGTCACGGGAGTCACGATCAGCGAGGAACAGCAACGCTTCGCCCGGGGCCGCGCCAAGCGGGAGGGCGTCGCCGATCTCGTCGACATCCGTGTCCAGGATTATCGAGAGCTCGCCGAGGAGCGCGCGAGCTTCGACGCGGTGGTTTCCCTCGAGATGGGGGAGCACGTCGGCGACACCCGCTATCCGCTCTATGCGCGCACGCTCCACGACTGCGTGCGGCCCGGCGGCCGGGTCCTCGTGCAGCAGATGTCCCGCGCCGGGCGGCACCCCGGTGGCGGGCCGTTCATCGAGTCGTTCATCGCCCCGGACATGTCCATGCGCCCGGCCGGGCGGACGCTCGATCTCCTCACCGGCTCGGGGCTCGAGCTGGTGTCCGTGCGCTCGCTGCGCGAGCACTATGCGTGGACCGCGGAGCAATGGCGCCGCCGCTTCCTCGCCTCGCGGGTCGAGGTGGTCGCCCGTTGGGGAGAAAAGATGGCCCGGGTGTGGGACCTCTACCTCGCCGGCGGCACCCGGTCCTTCGCCGAGGGCCGCATGGGCGTCGAGCAATTCGTGCTCCGCCGGCCCGGGGAGGTGTCTCCGGGATGCCCATGACGTCGTACCCCGCCCTCGCCTTGACCTCCGCGCTCGCGTTCGCCGCACTCCTGCTGCTGCAACTCGCGGCCTTCGCCGTGGGCCGCAAGATCGGCAGGTTCAATGTCGTCGACGTCACGTGGGGCGCGGGCCTCGCGTTGGTCGGAGTCGTCGCGCTGGCCGTGCGGGCCACCGGGCTCGCGGGGGCGGCGCCGCCCGATTGGGTGGCCGTGTCCATCGCCGCTGCGGCGGCCGTGTGGGGCGTGCGGCTCGCGGTCCATGTGGCGCGCAAGACGGCCGGGCACGGCGAGGACCTGCGCTACGCCGAGATGCTCGGACGCCTGGGCGCCTACCGTGACGACGGGTCGGTCCGCCCGCTCGTCGTGCTGCGCTCGGTGTTCCTGCTCCAGGCCGGGGCGCAGTGGATCATCTCCCTCCCGCTGCAGGCGATCGGCGGAGGCGATGCCCCCGGAGGCGCGGCCATCGGCCTCGTCGCGGCCGGACTCGCGGTGTGGGGGTTCGGCTTCGTGTTCGAGGCCGTGGGGGACGCGCAGCTCGCGGCGTTCAAGGCCGATCCAGATCGCCCGCGGATCATGGACCGCGGCCTCTGGGCATGGACCAGGCACCCCAACTATTTCGGGGACGCGTGCGTCTGGTGGGGGACCTGGCTCGCCTCCCTGGCGACGGTCCCCGCCGTGTGGACGATCGTGTCGCCGCTGCTGATGACCTACCTCCTGGTCTGGGGCTCCGGCGCCCGTCTGTTGGAGAAGAGCATGTCGAAGCGGGAAGGGTGGGAGGAGTACGCGCGGCGGACGTCGTTCTTCGTCCCGCGCCCACCGCGGCGCGACGGCTCCTAGGCCCCCCGGATCACCGAATCGTAGAGGGCGAGCGCCTCGCGGCGGGCCTCGGCGTGGTCGACGATCGGCGCGGGGTAGTCGCCGTGGCCGCCCTCGCGTGGCGTGTGGACGGCGGCGCCGGCGATGCCGCGGAGTTCGGGCACCCACCGCCGCACGTAGTCTCCCTCAGGGTCGAAGCGCTTGCCCTGGGTCACGGGGTTGAACACGCGGAAATACGGCGCCGCGTCGGTGCCGGTTCCCGCCGTCCACTGCCAACCGTGCTGGTTGGAAGCGAGGTCTCCGTCGACGAGGTGGTCCATGAAGTGCCGGGCTCCGCGTCGCCAGTGCACGCGCAGGTCCTTGGTGAGGAACGAGGCGACAACCATGCGCAGCCGATTGTGCATCCAGCCCTCGGCGAGGAGTTGTCGCATCCCGGCGTCCACGATCGGATAGCCGGTCCGGCCGTCTCGCCACGCCGCGAACGCCTCGTCCGCGTGGTCGCCCGAGACCCAAGGGAAGCGATCCCACCGCACGTCGACGTTGCCGCCCGCGGTGGACGGGTAGTGGTGGAGTACATCGGCGTAGAACTCCCGCCAGGCGAGCTCGGAGGCGAAGGCGTCGCGGCTCTCGGCGAGGCCGGTGCCCAGCCCGGTCGTCGGCCCGAGCGCGGCGAGATCGGCGAGGATCGTGCGGGGGTGGATCGTGCCGAACTTGAGCTGCGCGCCGAGCCGGCTCGTCGCGTCGAGGTCGGGGCGGTCGCGGTCGTCCGCATAGCCGGGGAGTCCGTGTTCGAGGAAGTCCGCCCACTGCGCACTCGCCGCGGATTCGCAGACCTCGAGTGGCGAATCGCCCGTGCCCAGCGTGGAACGCAGGAGGTCGCGCAGTGGCCTGTCCGTGTCCGGCCTGTGCTCAGGCAGGGCGATCTCCGCGGGGTCGAGCCACTCCGCGCTCTCGCTTCCCGTGTCGGCCGGCGCAGGCCAGCCGTGCTCGTACCAGGCGCGACGGAAGGGGGTGAAGACTTTGTAAGGGGTGCCGTTCGCCGTCAGGACCCGACCGGGCGTGACGGCATAGGGCGAGCCCACCCGGACGAAGCCGCGCCCGGCCTCGGCGAGCGTGCGCTCGACGGCTGCGTCGCGGCGGGTGCCGTATGGCCCGTGGTCCGCCGAGACGACGACAGTGCCCGCACCGATCGCCTCGGCGAGGCGCGGGATCTCGGTCGCCGGGTCGCCGCGGACCACACACAGCCGGTGGCCGATCGCCTCGTCGAGCGCGAGGAGCGCGTCCCGGAGCGCGGATGCGCGTGGCCTGCCCGAGGTCGAGACGAGCGTGGGGTCGAGGACGAAGACGGCGAGCACGGGGCCGTTCTCCGCTGCCATGGCGAGAGCGGGGTGGTCGGCGACACGTAGATCGCGGCGGAACCACAGGAGCGAGGGGCTCACGCGCGCTTCTCGCCGGTGTCCCGGGCGCCGGTGCCCTGCTCTCCGGTCTCCGTGGGGGAATCGGCGGATGAATCGGACCGGAAATCGGGCAGTGAATCGGGGAGGCTCTCCCGGCCGAGCTCGTGGGCGAGCGCACGGCCCAGCGAGCGGAAGCGGAACCGATGGCCGAGCTCGGCGAGCCCTGCCGGGACTACCCGCTGATCGGCGAGCGCGAGCTCGCGTGCGCCGGCGCGGCCCAGCACCAGCGCGGGAGCGGCGGCCGGGACGGGGATCAGAGCAGGGCGGTGCAGGACGCGGCCGAGAGTCTCGGTGAACTCCGAGTTGCGCACCGGATTCGGCGCCACGGCGTTGAGCGCGCCCTCGAGCACCGGGTCGACGACGGCGCGGGCGTAGATATCGACGAGGTCGTCGAGTGCGATCCACGAGAACCACTGTTCGCCGTCGCCGATCCTGCCGCCGAGACCGGCGGCGAAGAGCGGGGCGAGTGCGCCGAGCACCCCGCCGGCCCCCGACAGGGCGATTCCGGTGCGGACGTTGACGACGCGCGCGCCGGCCTCGCGGGCCGGGGCGCAGGCGTCCTCCCAATCGCGCACGATGTCGGCGATTGGGCCTTCGCCCGGGGCCGCCCGTTCGTCGAGAAGTTCGTCCCCGCGCTCCGCGCCGAAGAGGCCGATCGCGGAGGCGCACACGAGATCCGTCGCACCGCGGCGCGCCGCGACGAGCTCGGCGAGCGCCCTCGTCGGCCCGATCCGGCTCGAGCGGACCTTCTCCACGTGGGCGGCGGTGAAGCGACCGGCGATGGGCGCCCCGGCGAGGTGGACGAGCACATCGATGCCGTCGAGAAGATCCGGTGCGGGGGAGTCGGGATTCCACTGCCGCTCCCCGGGCTCGCTCGTTTCGTGGCGCACGAACCGGATAACGGTGTGTCCCGCAACAGAGAGGAATGCCCCGAGCTGGGCGCCGACCAGACCGGAGGCACCGCTCATCGCGATGGTCAGCGACGTGCCGCCGCGATCGCGGGCCTCGGTTCGGAGTCGATCGAGGACGGAGAGGTCAGCGGCGAGCTGGCGGTACCGGTAGGCGAATGTCGGTGTGAGGAGGCGGGCGGGCACGCGTGCGTCGACGTGATCTCCCACAGCAGTCGCGGGCGGCCTCGACGCGGAGCGGTCGGGGCCGCTCCCCGAGGGGCCGGCGGCCTCGACTGTATGGGTGTGGACCCAGCCGGTGAGCCGGCGATAGGGCGCAGACGAGCAGCGATCGACGAACCGTTCCCCCTCGATGTAACCGCTGGGATCGTGCCGGGCGATCCAACGCGGACGAGAAGGGCCCCTCAACGGCCCGGGCAGCGAAGTCGCGGGGGCGAGGACCGCGGTGCCGTCGGCGAGCGAGTCCGCCTCGGAAACGGGGCGGAGTGCGAGGAAAGGCGGCGCGAGACGATGGAACGCCCCGGGCGCAGAGAAATAGCCCCAAACCCTCTCCGGATCGGCGTCGATGATGCAGGTGTGGGAGAAGCTCATGATCCACCCCATTCCCCCGCCGCGCGGGGCGTCTACCAGGTCGTCGTACCCACCCCACGATAGTGCCCTATTCGGAGGATCGTGTGTCGTGAGCGAGGCGGAGCAGGGCGAGCTTGCTGAGCGTCCGCCCCACGTCGAGAGGCGGCACGGGCGCGAGGGCGAGCCGCCCGGGCTCGGCGGCGGCGCGCACGTCGAGCCGCGCGTCGTGGTCGCACGCCACGTCCACGAGGTTGGCTAGCCGCTGCGCTCGTTCCCTCTCCATGGCCGCCGGATCCGGCGGATCACGGGGAGCGCCGCGTCGTGGAGCAGCGGGTTGGGGAGGAGTTCGGCCGGTCGGTAGTTCGAGGTCGCCACGACCCGGACTTCCGCATCCTCCCAGTGGTCCAGGGCGGCCGCGAGGTATAGCGAATCAGCGACGTCGTGGAGATGCAGCTCGTCGAAGCACACGAGGCGAGCCCTTTCGGTGAGTTCCGCGACTGCCCGCGGAACGCTGCGGCCGACTCCGGGGAGGGCGGCATGGAGCTCGCGGTAGAAAGCGCCGAAGTGCTTGCGCACCGAACCGGGATTCGCGGCGTGTACGGCGTCGAGGAGAGTGGTCTTCCCACTGCCCGGCGGGCCGAAGAGGTACACGTTGCCCGCGCCGGACAGCGAGTGAATTGCGCGTGCCTGGTGTTCCGTCGCCGAGATCCCCGCGGGGAGCGAAACTTCCCCGCCCGGGCTCGCTCTAGTCCGCCACATGGTTGAAAAGTCCGCCACATGGTTGAAACTCCAGGATCCTAGAGTTTGGGGCGCAAGTGATGGTCCCCTGGTCCCGCGGCGCTGTGTCATGCTGGCGAATATGTCGATCCTCGACCACAGCTCCCTCGTGTTTCAGCAGACGAAGAATTTTTCCAAGAACGATTTCGCGATCTTCGATGCCCAGGGCACGCAGGTCGCGCACGTGGAGACCGGAGGCAGCACTCTCGGCCGCATGTTCGCAGGTGCCCGCGAGCTCAACCTCTTCGACGGCCCCGGTCGTCCGCTCCTCCAGGTCAAGGACCAGGCGAATATCGGCCGGGACAAGATGGACATCTTCGATCCCCATGGCCAACAGATCGGCAGGCTGGTCAAACGTTTCGCTTTCTTCAAGACCCGGATCACCATCGAGGTGCTCGGTGAGGAGCTCGAGCTCGACGGCAATCCCTTCGGCTTCAACTTCCAGATCTTGGGCCCGCAGGGCCAGATGGGCGTGGTCGCACGCGAGTGGTCGGGCGGGATGAACGCCTTGACCGGCAAGTCCACCTATTCCTTGGACCTCGCGGAGTGGACGAACCACTCGCAGCGGATGGCGATCATCGGGGGCGTGCTCGCCCTCGACCTCATCCGCGAGAAGCAGGAGCGTAATTCCTAGCGGACACCGGACTATCGATCAGTCCGTCGGCACTCGATCGCCCCCTTGCAGGGGGTGGCTACGATAAGAGCTGCCGATGACCGCCTCGAACGAGTGCTGGGCAGGCGAACCGAGGTGGAAAGCGAGCATGGCGAAACAAGAGCGGAAACTTGAGGGACTGCACGTAGCGATCAGCGGGGGCGCTCGAGGGATCGGCGAGACCACCGCGCGAATGCTCGCCAAGCGCGGCGCGAAGGTCTCCCTCGGCGACATCAATGTCGAAGGTGTCGAGACCACGGCGGCAACGATCGCCGAAGACGCCCGGAAGTTCGGCGATAAACGAGCCATCGGTCTCG
>NZ_DAINST010000065.1:0-19384 GCF_036741115.1 Dietzia sp. | reverse complement strand
GAATGCCCGGGCGTACATCCCGGGGGAGGCGTGGCCCTGGAAGAAGATGTGGTCCCCGCCGCCGGGATGGTCCTTGCCGCGGAAGAAGTGGTTGTAGCCGACTTCGTAGAGCGGTGCGGCGCCGGCGTAGGTGGAGATGTGCCCGCCGACTCCGATGCCGGGGCGCTGAGCGCGGTGCACCATGATCGCGGCGTTCCAGCGGATCCACTTGCGGTAGCGACGCTCGATCTCCTCGTCGCCGGGGAACTCGGGCTCCTGCGAGGTGGGTATCGTGTTGACGTAGTCCGTGCTCGTCAGCGAGGGCAGCGCGACCCGCTGCTTCGATGCCCGCTCGAGCAGTCTGATCATCAGATACTTCGCGCGCTCGGGTCCCGCCTCGGCGAGGAGCCCGTCGAGCGAGTCCATCCACTCCTGGGTCTCCTCGGGATCGGAGTCCGCGAGATAGTAGGCGACGCCCTCCCGGATCACCGGGACGTTGGCGCTGGGCGGGCCGGCCGGGCCCGCGTCCCCGCCGGAGCGGGTGCCGTTTTCGTTCGAACTCATGTCTCTCCTTACGAGGTGGACCGGCGGCGGGCGTCCCGATCGGGGCGCCCACCGCACGATCGTGCGCGATCGTGGGGTGCTCTACGATGCGCCCGGCGTGCCGGGGTTCCCCGAGGGTGTGGGGACCCCCGCCGTCATGCGAGTTGGGTGCGCTCGGCGCGGCCGCCTGCGCATGGCTGGGCGCGAGAATCTTGACAGATTGCTCACGTTCTACGGTAGCGCGGATCACAATGGAGAGCGCGCGGCGGTCACGGCTCTTCGCCGTTGCGCCCGGGCGTTATAGGTTGGCACTGTAGGGTTTTATCGACGGAAGTAGCTTCACCGGAAGCTGACGACCGGCAACAGGCAACTCAAGACGACACGCAACACGGGACGCCCCGCAACAGGCGCCCTTCACGAGGAGGAAATGGTCTTGGCCGCTTCGGCAGATCCCGAAGGCACCGCGAACGGCGACATCGATGTCGATGATGTCGATATCGACGCGGGGAACCTCGAACTGACCAAGGGCTTGGTCGTTCAGGAAGTCGGCTGGGACGAAGATTGCGATCCCACACTGAGCGAGGCGATCGAGGACCAGGTCGGCTCCGAACTACTCGACGACGATACGGACGAGGTCGTCGACGTCGTCCTGCTGTGGTGGCGCGAGGGCGACGGCGATCTCGTGGACAAGCTCATGGACGTGATGTCCCCGCTCGCCGATGATGGCTGCGTGTGGGTCTTCACGCCGAAGACCGGCGAAAACGGGCACGTCGAGCCCGCCGTGATCGCCGAGTCGGCGCAAACCGCCGGGATGCTGCAGACGAAGAACGGTTCGCTCGGCGGCTGGTCTGGTGCCCGCCTCGCGCTCCGCAAGGGCAGCGTCCCGAAGCGCTGATCGAGACCGTGCCGCAGGCGATGCGGTAAGGTCATCCGGGCTGTGCGCCGCGAGCGCACGTCGGCGCGCATAACTCAGCGGTTAGAGTACTGGTCTTACACACCAGCGGTCGTGGGTTCGAATCCCTCTGCGCGCACCCTTGTCGCCGCCCGTCTACGATGCGGGAATGGCGAACCGGCACCCCTTCTCCCGCGCCGTGGGCATTGCGCTCGGCGTGCTGGCGGACAGGGCTTTTGCCGATCCCAGCAGATTCCATCCGGTGGCCGGTTTCGGCTCGCTCGCCGCAGGGCTCGAGTCCGCCGTCTACCCGCGGGACGCAGCCCCCTCGCGCGCCAGGCTCGTGGGCGCCTCCTATGTGGCGGCGCTCGTCGGCGGCGCGGCCGGGCTCGGCGCGGTGATCGACCGCCTGGGCGGTGGGCCGGCCCGTGCGGGAGCGTCGAACGCGCAGGCTCGCAGCGCCCCAAAAGGAATACTGCGTATGACGGCGCCCGTCGCCTCCGCCGGGGGGACGGCCCTCGCGACGTGGGTCTGCCTCGGCGGGACCTCGCTGCTCCGCGTCGCCGCGGGGATCGGCGACTCTCTCGCCGCCGATGATCTCGTCTCGGCGCGCGAACGCCTCCCGTGGCTCTGCGGGCGCGATCCCGAGCAGCTCGACGCCACGGAAATGGCCCGCGCGGTGGTCGAATCGCTGGCCGAGAACACCTCGGACGCCCACGTCGCGCCGGTGTTCTGGGCGGCAGTCGCCGGTGTGCCCGGGGTGCTCGCGTACCGAGTGGCGAACACCCTCGACGCGATGGTCGGGCACAGGAACGAGCGCTACGAAGACTTTGGCTGGGCCGCCGCGCGCCTCGACGATCTGCTCAACCTCGTTCCCGCCCGTCTCGCCGGCGCGGCGACGGTCGCGCTGGCCGCGGCGGCGGGAGACGGTTCGGGCGACATGTCGGGCGGTACCTCGGCCGAGGCCCTCGCTGCGTGGCGCAGGGACGCGGCGGGGCATCCGAGCCCGAACGCCGGGGTCGTCGAAGCGAGTGCAGCGGGCGCGCTCGGGGTGCGGCTCGGCGGGCGAACCCCCTATCCATATCGGACGGAATGGCGCGCGGAGCTCAACCCGCGGGGCAGGGACGTCGAAGTGGGGGACATCGCGCGGGCCGCGCGGCTCGAGCGACGGGTGCAGGATGCCGTGAGCGCGGCTGCCGTGGCGACGGTATTGCTTTGGGTGGGTGCCCGCCGGCGGCGCGCCTAGATCCGGCTGCGGTTGCGTCGCGCCCGGCGCTTCTCGGCGGTCGTGCGCGTATCGCCGTAGCGGGAGCTCGCGGCGTTCTGCCGGGACGCCTCGGACGGCGGGGACGCCGGCTCGCCCTGCTGGCTGCCGTCTGCGTTCTCGGCGTCGCTCCCGGGCTCTCCGGGTGCCGCGGAATCGGTGCCGGTTGCGGAAGCGTCCGCGCCTGCCACCTGATCTGTGTCCCCGGCGGGGGTGTCGTCCCCGGCCCGCGCGTTGCCCTCGCCCGGGGAACTCGTCTCGGCGGAGGGCGTCGCGGGCGCGCCGGCCCTCGTGCCGAGGAGTAGCGGCGAGCCCGAGGACCGGGAAACCGAGAGGATGCCGCGCTTGCGGCGATTGCGGAGCTCCGCCGTCACGAAGTAGATGAGCGCCAGCGGCGCGATGATCCCGAACGCGAGCCACTGGAGGCCGTACGAGAGGTACGGGCCATCCTCGAGGCCGGGCGCCGGAACGGGGCCGAGCGCTCCCGGTTGTCCCTGCTGGACGATGACGAACTGGGGTGCCAGGTCGACGCCGGAGAGTTGCGGGAGCGCCTCGATGCTCGAGGGGTCGATGTTCTTCGCCGTCGGCACGCCCTCGACGTCCGCGGGTTCGACGTCGCCGGACTCGGCCATGCGGAAGCGCGCCTCGATCTCGACCTCACCGGCCGGCGGGGCGGCGATGTCGGGGACGCTGGAGCCCGGCCCCACCGGGACCGAGCCGCGGTTCGTGAGAACCGTGGGTCCGCCGTCGACCTGGAAGGGGACGAGCGATTGGAAGGTCGGGTCGCCGTCGACGGTGCGAAGGCGTAGCAGCAGCGCGCGCTCGGGATCGGTGAGGTAATGGCCCTTGAGCGACACGTAGTGCCAGTCGTACGAGGACGGATCCGTGGCGCCGAGCGCCTCCGCGACGGGCACGGGCGGGGTCTCCGAGGCGGCGACGAGGTTGTCGTTGCGCGCGTTGAGATCGTCGTTCTTCCCGAGCTGCCACGGCGCGAGGTACGAGAAGCACGCCCAGGCGAAGGCGATCACGGCGAGGAGGCCGAGAATCCACCCTGGGGTGAGGAAGCGCCTGAGATTCACGCCTCTACGGTATCCCTCCCGCTCCGGCGCCGAAACTCGCCCGTGCCGGTCGGCGGTGTGCGGAGGCGGACCGTGCTAGGAGGTCTGCTCGCGCACGAACTCGACGATCCCGGGCGCGGCCGCCGCGATCTGGTGGCGCACCGTGCGGAAGTCGAGGGCGCTGCCGTAGTAGGGATCGGCGACGTCGAGGCCGTGGGCATCCGGGTCGAAGGAGCGGAGCATCCGGATCCGCTCGGGGTCCGCGCCGGCGTGGCGGAGTGCGCGCTCGTGCCCGGAGTCGAGGGCCACGAGGAGGTCGGCGCCGAGGAGCCGATCGTCGATCTGCTGTGCGGAATGCTCGGAATCGATCCCGAGCGACTCCAACTCGGCGGCGGCGCGCGGATCCATACCGTCCCCGGCGTGCCAACCGCCCGTGCCCGCGCTCTCGACCTCGACCCGGCCGCCGAGGCCCGCGGAATCGAGGGCGTCGCGGACCATCGCCTCGGCCATGGGGGAGCGGCAGATATTGCCTGTGCAGACGAAGACGATGTGGAAGCGCTCGCTCATGCTTTCCTCTCCGGCTCGTGGAATCGGTGGCCCGGAATCGGTGGTCCGGGTATTGCACCCGCGCCAACCGGGCAGTTCGCTCGCCACTGTACGGAAGCGCGGTGGAGGCAGCCCGGGGCGGAGCACACACTCGGGCCGCGCTGGTTGCCGTCGTCGTGGCCGTAGGCTGGGGAGCTGTGTGGAGAGACGAAGTCGAGGGCGGGCGCGGTCGAGGGCGCGCGGAAGAGGACGACGCAGCCGAGTACGCAGGAGCGGGAGACGAGCCGGCGGCGCCGCTCGGCTTCCACGGCGACCTCGAGCTGTTTCCCGGGTGCCTCGATTTCGCGGTAAACGTCCGTGCCCAGTCCCCGCCGCCGCTCATGGCGGAGGCGCTCCGCGAGGAACTCGGGGCCATCGCCGCCTACCCGCCGGAGCGGCGAGCCGCCGCCGTTGCCGCCCGAATCGCCGCACTGCACGGCGTGGAGCCCGAGGAGGTGCTGCTCCTCGCCGGAGGGGCCGAGGGCTTCGCGCTGCTCCCTGCGCTCGGCGCGAGCGGGCTCGCGTGCCTCATGCCCGGGTTCACCGAGCCTCTACACCAGGCGCGGCGTGCGGGCTTCCCTGCCCGCGCCGTGGTCCTCCCTCCGCCCTTCGACCTCCCCGGTTCGCCGGCCGAGCTCGGGCTCCGCGAGGGAGAGGCCCTAGTGTTGGGCAACCCGTGCAATCCTACCTCCCGCCTCTACGGGCGTAGCGAGATCGAGCGGCTCGCCGACCGTGAGGGGATCACGGTCGTCGACGAGGCGTTCATGGATCTCGCGCGTGCACCAGGGGACGCGGGACCGGAGCCGGAAACGCGAGCCGAACCCGAATCGCTCGCCGGCGCGCGACTGCCCGGCGTGCTCGTCCTCCGCTCGCTCACCAAGACGTGGTCGCTCGCTGGCCTCCGCGTCGGCTACGCCGTGGGCGATCCCGAGCTGATCCGCCGCATGGCCGCGCGGCAGCCGCACTGGCACCTCGGATCCCTCCAACTCCGCGCCCTCGAGACCGCGACGAGCGAACCGGGCCGTGAGTGGCTCGCCGCCGAGCGCGAGGCAGCGGCCACGGAGGCCGAGGCGATGGGCGCCGCGCTGCGGGACGCGGGGATCGACGTCGCGCACCCGCCGAGCGCGCCCTTCTTCCTCGTGACGACGCCCGCCGGAGTCCCCGCGCCGTCCCTCCACGCCGCTCTCGTCGCTCGCGGCGTCGCCGTCCGCCGCTGCGATACGTTCCCCGGCCTCGACCGTCCCCGGTCGGGCGGCCACCTCCGGCTGGCAGTACGGCCGCCGGAGCAGGTAGAACGGCTGATAACGGCGTGGCGGGAATCCATGCGGGAGCTGTCCGGTCGATAGCGATCCAGCGGTCGGAAACGACCGGCCGAGAGACATTCCAGGAGGTCTTGGGTGAGCGACGAGAGAACGACGGGTTCGGGACAATCGGGCGGGAACCGCGCAGGTAGCAGCGCGGACGATCGCATGAAGGACAACACGGCGGACGATGCGGGAACCACTGCGCCGACGCTCGGCGACATCGTCGATGTCCTCGAATCCGCGTACCCGCCCGCGCTGGCGGAGTCCTGGGACGCGGTCGGACTCGTCGCCGGCGAACGCGCGGAACGCGTCGAGGTGGTCCGCGTGGCCGTCGACGCCACCGACGAGGTCGTCGACGACGCGATCGCCGACGGCGCCCAGCTCCTCCTCGTCCACCACCCGCCGCTCATGCGGGGAGCGAAAACCGTCGCTGCGGACACTCCCAAGGGGCGGCTCATCCACCGCCTCATCCGCTCCGGCTGCGCCCTCTATGCCGCCCACACCAACGCCGATTCGGCGCGACCCGGTGTCAACGACGCGCTGTGCGAGTTCCTCGGTCTCGTCCCCGGCGCCCCGCTCGAGCCCGCGGACCCCCGGACCGCGGACAAATGGGTCTTCACGTGCCCGCCCGGGGATGTCGAGCGCGTGCTCGCGGCCATGTTCGCCGCGGGCGCGGGGGAGTTCGGCGGGTACTCCGGCTGCGCCTTCACCTCCGCGGGAGAGGGCCGCTTCCTGCCGGGCGAGGGCACCAACCCGACCATCGGCAATGTCGGCGCGCCCGAGAGGCTCACGGAGATCCGCGCCGAGGTACTCGCCCCGGCGACGCTCCGCGAGTCCGTGCGCGCGGCTTTCCTCGAGGCCCACCCCTACGAGATCCCCGCCTACGACGTGTTTGTCTCGCACGCGGCCCCAGCGCCGGGGGACCGGTCCGCCGGACTCGGGCGAATCTGCGAACTCCCGGAGGCGCGCACGCTCGCCGAGCTCGCACGCGATTTCGCCGACAGGCTCCCCGCGACCGTCGGCGGGATCCGCGCGGCCGGCGACCCCGACATGCCCGTGCGCAGGATCGCGGTGTGCTCCGGTGCCGGGGACTCCCACCTCGGTGCCGCCCGAGCTGCGGGAGCGGACCTCTACATTACCGGCGACCTCCGGCATCACCCCGTCGACGAGCACCTCCGCCTCGGCCCGCCGGCGCTCCTCGACGTCCCGCACTGGGCCGCCGAGTTCCCGTGGTGCGCGCAGGCGGCGGACCTGCTCCGAAACGAGCTCGGCGTCGATGCCGAGACCATCGGGCGCAGCACCGACCCATGGACCATCCACGAGCCCACCGCGCGGTAATCTCCCAGGGCAGGCCGTTTCGGATAGAACCGTTCCGAATCGAACCGAAAATAGTGTGAGCCGGCGGCACGCACGAGCGAGGAGATGCACTGATGAAGGCACCGATCGAGACCCAGCGACTCCTCGTCGAGATCGCCGAGCTCGACGCGCGCATCGCCGGCCTCCGCCACCGCGACCGGCACCTGCCGGAGCAGGAGACGCTCGACGAGCTCCGCGCCGAGCGCACCGCCGCCGCCGGGGGCGCTGCCCGCGCGCGTATCAGGCTCGAGGACGTCGACCGCGCCCGCTCCCGCCTCGTCGGCGACCGCCAGTCGCTGGACAAGCGCGCCGCACGCGCCGATGCCACCGAGCTCGGTGCCGGCAGCTCGGCGGGGGACCGCCGCGAGCTCGCCAACGAGAAGGGCGCTGTCCGCAGGCTCATCGAGGAGACCGACCAGGCGCTCGCCGATCTCACGGACGAGCGTGATGCGGCAGCCGCGGACGTCGCCCACCACGGGGCGCTCCTCGACGAACTCGATTCGCGCATCGCGACCGCCGAGATCACCCGCCTCCACGCATTGGACGATCTCGGCGCCTCGCTCGGCTCCACCCAGCACCGCCGCGCGGAACTGGTGGAGAAGATCCCCGCCGAGCTCTTCGCCGACTACGAGTCCATCGCCGCCGAGCGCGGCGCGGGCGCCGGCCTCCTCGCGGGCGGGCGCTGCGGGGCCTGCCACATGGAACTCGCCCGCAGCTCGGTCGCAGAGATCGCCTCATTCCCGCTCGACGAGGTCGTCCACTGCCCCGAGTGCCGCGCGATCCTCGTGCGTCCCGCGGGGACCGAGTGAGCCGCGGACAGGGCGAGCACGCCGGCGGCTGGGTCGCCGGCACCGCCACGATGACCAAGATCCTCCTCGCGCGTCACGGCCAGACCGCGATGTCGATCGACCGGCGCTTCTCCGGCCACGGCGATCCCGAGCTCACCGCGCTCGGGGAGCGCCAGGCGGAGGCGACGTCCGCCGTCATACGGGAAGAATCGGCAACCCCCTGTGACGCCGGAGGTACCGATATCCGGGCCGTCGTCAGCTCCCCGCTGCGGCGCTGCCTCGGCACGGCCCGTCGCCTCGCCGAGTCCACGGGGGCTCCGCTCCACGTCGACGAGCGATTCATCGAGACCGATTTCGGAGAGTGGGAGGGGCTCACGTTCGCCGAGGCGCGCGAGCGGGATCCCGGCCATCACTCCGCGTGGCTCGGCGACCCCTCGCTCGCGGCGCCCGGAGGGGAGTCCTTCGACGCCGTTGCCGCGCGCGTCCTGCCGGCGCTCGCGGAGTTGTCCGAGCGCGCTGCCGGCGGCACGCTCGTGATCGTGAGCCACGTGACCCCGATCAAGCTCGTACTCCGCGACGCGCTTGCCGGTGGTCCCGAGTTCGCATACCGGCTCCACCTCGACCTCGCGCAGATCTCCGAGCTGCGCCGCTACTCCGACGGGCAGAGCAGCGTCCACCTCGTCAACTCGACCGCGCACCTGCGCGATGACCGTGGAGCTCGGCCGCAGGCGTGAGCGAGCGGGGAGTCCTCGAATGTTCACGCGGCCGCCGAGAGCCTAGAATAACGCGGAACGAGTCGGCCAGACGGCCGCGGCGTAACAGGAACCGTCGGCATTTGCCGGAGGGCCTGCGTCGAGGAAAGTCCGGACTCCGAAGAGCAGGGCGGTTGCTAACGGCAACCCAGGGTGACCTGCGGGACAGTGCCACAGAAAACAGACCGCCCCCGCGAAAGCGGGGGTAAGGGTGAAACGGTGCGGTAAGAGCGCACCAGCGCGGCGGGTGACCGCCGCGGCTCGGTAAACCCCGCCCGGAGCAAGATCGAAGGCCGCACCGCGATGGAGACATCGGGCGTGCGGCTGCGCGCATGGTCGAGGGCTGCTCGCCCGAGTGCGTGGGTAGATCGCTCGAGGTACCCGGCGACGGTGTGCCCAGAGGGATGGTCGTCCGCCGAGAGGCGACAAAATCCGGCTTATCGGCCGACTCGTTCCCCAATTTTCCCGAGGTACGGCCGAGAGCCGGACGGGTCCACGAGGTCTCGGACGCGGTCCCGGCGGCGGCTGCCGGGACTCGCTAGCCTGGGGCGAGGCGCGACCCGCGCTTCGAGAACCGGCCGAGAGGGAGGACCCACCGTGTCCGAGAACGAGCAGTGGTACTACGACAGCGCGACCGGCGAGGTCTCGCAGGGTAAGCAGGAGGGCTTCCTCGACCGTATGGGGCCGTACCCCACGCGCGAGGCCGCCGAGGACGCGATCGCCACCGCGAAGGAGCGGAACAAGGCGTGGGACGAAGAGGACGAGAAGTAGCCCGGGCAAACCTGGACCGTCTGGGCCTACCGGAGAACAGCGGGTCGCGGCGCGACTGAGCGCGGCGCCGGCTATTTCTCCTTCTTCTTGCCCTTGCGCTTGTCCTCGCGTCTGTCTTCGCGCTTGTTCTTGCGGGCGGCCTTGCGCGCCGCCTTCCGCGTCGACTGCAGCTCGCGGAACGCGGACGCCACGGTCGCCGCATCCTCGGCGAAGCCGTCGAGCGTCCGCTCCGACTCGCCGCGCTCGTGCTCGAAGAGCACGCCGAAGCCGAACGTCGGCTCGCCGGCGACCTCCGCGCGGCGGGCGATGCGCCGCAGCCACTGCCGGGCGGTCACCGAGTCCTGGACGTCGCCGAGAACGGTGTGGAGACGCTCGCTCGCCATGCGCAGCGGGACGACCTTCGGCGTCGACTTCTCGCTGATCGCCGCCGCCGAGCGGCGCAGAGCCTTGTTGCGCTTGCGCAGCGTGTGCGTGAGCTCCTCGCGCTGGGCGAGCGTGAGGTCGAGCGAGGCGAGTTCGTCCTCGACGCGCATGCGCGCCTTGTCGAAGCGGCGGAACTGCCGTTCGGCGCCCTTGAGCGCCATCTCGCGCGCCTCCGCCTTCGAGGCGGGCTTGCCTGCGGTGACGATTTCCTTGCGCCGTCCGGTGCGCACCTCCCGCTCGCTCGGCGACCCGGCGCCGAACGCCGGATCGGACGCCACGGCGACGATCATGTCGAGGGCATCGAGCAGCCCGATGTACCGCGGCGTGGTGAGCGCCGCGTCGATGCGCGCGAACGCGCGCTCGTCCTCGAGGAGCAGCTCGCGCTCGATGCGCGTGCGCACCGAGTCCGGGACCAGGTCGCGCGGGTAATCGTCAGCGAGTTCGAGGAGTCGCTTGCGCACCACGTAGACATCGCGGGACTTGCCGAGCATGCGCAGCAGCTGCCTGAGCTCGTCGACTGTCCCGGCGATGTCCGGGCGGGGGACCGCCCCGCCGTCGGCGGCGTGCGTCGTCAACGCGCGCTCGTCCGCGGCGGTCTGCAGCTCGTCGGTGTAGGTGCTCAGCGTGGAGAGGAGGTTGCGGGCCGCGGTGCGCATCGAGTGCACGCCCACCTCGTGCCCGAGGCGCGTGCCCGGGTCGCCCGCCACTAGCCGCTCTACGTCCGTAGAGAGCATGTCCGCGATCGGAGATGACGCCGGACGGTCTTGCTCCGGAAGAGGTCCCAACGCGGTGCGGAGCTTCGACGCGAGCGCGGCGGGTTCCGCCCCGACTTCCGTGCATGCGCCCGAGAGGCGCTCCAGGATCGATGCGGCGTCGGCGGCATCGGGATCGACGAGCTCGATCTCCCACTCCCGCCACGATGTGGAGGAGCCGGTGAGCAGGTTGGAGCCGTCGACGTGGTCGTCGCAGAACTCGGCGAAGGGGGCTGCTGCTTCGGTGGGGTGCTCGCCGTTTTCGTCGTTTTCGCCGTTGCGGGTCTCGATGATCGTCTCGTGCCGCTCGTTGTCGACGCGGGCGATGGGGACGAGGGGAGCGTCGCGGACGCGCCCGTAGACGGCGTGCCGCGCCTCTTCGGGAACCTCGGGGAATCCGGCCGATCCCGTGGCGCCGTCGCCGAGCTCGAAGGAGAGTTCGAGGCGGCCCGTCGAGCCTGCGGAAGTCTCGACAGCCGGGAGCTTGACGTGCCAGCCGTCGTCCTTGCCGCCGACCCTTCGGCGCAGCGTGATCTGCGCGCGCGTGAGGACGAG
Source organism: Dietzia sp. (assembly GCF_036741115.1). NCBI lineage: Bacteria > Bacillati > Actinomycetota > Actinomycetes > Mycobacteriales > Dietziaceae > Dietzia > Dietzia sp. The sequence goes on along the minus strand of NZ_DAINST010000065.1, from coordinate 8,362 downwards.
GTCCTCGGTGTCGTAGTAGGTGGCGGAGAGGCGGTGGACCACGGTCTCGCGAGTCGCGAGCTCACCCGAGAGAGTGAGGTCCGGAAGCGGGGTGTCCCCCGAGACGTCGAACGTGGATTCCACTTCCCAGTGGGTGCCTGCAGCCATGCCCTAGTAGTACCAAATGGCGCCCGCGAACGCGCGGCCTCGTACGTCGCCCCGGACGCCGCCGGGCCGGCCGACTAGTCCTCGCCGCTCGGGCGCCGCTGCGGACGGAAGGCGTCGGTCGCTTCGATGAGGTGGTGGGTGGTCACCGGCTCGGCCATCGCGTGCCCGGCCTCGGGGGAGATGTGCAGCTCCGCCCCGGGCCAGCGCTCGGCGAGCTCGAACGCGTTGGTCACGGGGCACACGACGTCGTAGCGACCGTGGACGATCACACCAGGGATGTCCCGGAGCGCGTCCATGCCGTCGAGCAAGGGGCGGTCGCCGAGGAACGCGTCGTGGAAGAAGTAGTGGTTCTCGATGCGGGCGAAGGCGAGCGCGAACCGGTCGTCCTCCGAACCATCGGCGCCGGCTTCGGTTTCGGGGACGCCCGCATCGTCGGCAGGTCCCTTCTCGGGGACCAGGGACGAGGTGTTCTTTTCCCACGTCGTCCAGGCGTGCGCGGCCCGGAGCGCGGTCTCGGGGTCCGGCGAGCCGAGAAGTTCGTGGTAGCGCGCCACGTGGTCGAAGCCCGGGGCCGCGAACGTGCGGAGGTGGTCGCCCTCGGCCTCCTCGCCGAGTACCGCCATGTACCCGGCCCATTCGTCCGGGAAGATGTGTGCGGCGCCGCCGCGGTAGAACCAGTCGATCTCGAGCGGGCGGCACAGGAAGATCCCGCGCAGCACGAGCTCGGTGACCCGCTCGGGATGCGCCTGTGCGTAGGCGAGCGCGAGAGTCGTGCCCCACGAGCCCCCGAAGACCTGCCACGACTCGATGCCGAGATGGGTGCGCACGGCCTCCATGTCGTCGACGAGATGCCACGTGGTGTTGGTCTCGAGGTCGGCGCCGTCGGCGACGTGCGGGGTGGAACGCCCGCAACCGCGCTGGTCGAACAGGACGATCCGGTAGGCGTCCGGATCGAACATCCGGCGGTGCTCGGGGGTGCAACCACCGCCCGGGCCGCCGTGGACGAACACGACGGGCTTGCCCTCGGGGTTCCCGCACTGTTCGACGTAGATCTCGTTGCCGTCGCCGACGGAGAGCATCTCCTTCGCGTACGGCTCGATCGCCGGGTACGGGTTGCGCAGCCCGCTCGCGTCTTTCACTTCACCCATGTTCGCCTTGTCGTCCATTCCCGTGTGTCCTCGGCCCGATTCGGAGCTTCTCTGCTCTTTCCGACTCTCGACTCTCGACTCTCGCGCTGTGGCTGTGGCGGCTCTAGAAGCTGTGCTCGGGCGCGGGGAAGGCGCCGGAGGCGACCTCGGCCGCGTAGGACATCGCGGCATCGCGGAGGTCGTCGGCGATGCTCGCATACCGCTTGACGAACTTCGCGGTCTTGCCGGTGGTGAGCCCGGCGAAGTCCTGCCACACGAGCACCTGGGCGTCGCAGCCCGAGCCCGCGCCGATCCCGATGGTCGAGATGTCGAGCTCGGCGGTGATCTCGCCGGCGATATCGGCGGGCACCATCTCCATGACCACGGAGAACGCGCCTGCCTCCTGAACGGCGAGCGCATCGGCCCGGAGCTGCTCGGCTCCCTCGCCGCGCCCCTGGACGCGATAGCCGCCGAGACCGTTGACGGACTGCGGGGTGAACCCGATGTGCGCCATCACGGGGATGCCGGCATTGGTGATCGCGCGGATGTGCTCGCGCATTCGGACGCCGCCCTCGAGCTTGACCCCGTGGCAGTTACCCCGCTTCATGATCTCCGCGGCCGCCTCGACCGCTTGCTGCGGCGAGGCCTCGTAGGAACCGAACACGAGGTCGGAGATGACGAGCGCGTTCGGGGCGCCACGGGTCACGGCGCGCACGAGCGGCGCCAATTCGTCGACGGTGATCGGCACGGTGGTGTCGTAGCCGTACACGGTGTTCGCGGCGGAATCGCCGATGAGGAGGACGGGGATGCCGGCCTGCTCGAACACCTTCGCCGTGGAGTAGTCGTACGCGGTGAGCATCGCCCACTTGTGGCCCTCGGCCTTCCACTGCGCCACGTGCTGCACCCGCGTCTTCTTCGGCAGTCCCGGCCACGACTGCGCCGCATCGGCGCCGCTCGCGGACGTGGTCTCCCCGCTCCCGTGCGGAGCGTTGCTTCCCGTATCGCCGTACATATCGAGCACACTCCTCTTGGATTCTCGTGGCGTCCGTCGTCATCGGAGATGGGTCGCAGAGGGGGCGGTGTGACCCCCACCTTCGGCCCGACGGATACCGCCAATCCTGCCACCCGGGGTGCGGGCGGTGAAACGAGCGTCACACCCGCACGGACGCCGGCCGCGGGGAGGGACCCGGACCCAGTGCGGAAGCGTGTCCGTAATGGCGTCCGTAACACGGACGAAACACTGAGCGCATAGTCTGGGCACATGAATCGTCAGCAGGAGTATGTCCTTCGCACGCTCGAAGAACGCGATATCCGCTTCGTGCGCTTGTGGTTTACCGACATCCTCGGCACGCTCAAGTCCGTGGCGCTCGCCCCCGCCGAGCTCGAGGGCGCGTTCAGCGAGGGGATCGGTTTCGACGGCTCGTCCATCGAAGGCTTCTCCCGCGTCTCCGAGGCCGATACGGTGGCTCGCCCCGATCCCTCGACCTTCCAGGTGCTGCCCTGGGCGCACGACGACGGCGCCCAGCACTCCGCGCGCATCTTCTGCGATATCGCCAACCCGGACGGCTCGCCGAGCTGGGCGGACCCGCGTCACGTTCTCCGCCGCCAGCTCAACAAGGCAGCCGACCAGGGATTCTCCTGCTATGTCCACCCGGAGATCGAGTTCTTCCTCCTCCGCAGCCTCGAGACCAACGGCCAGGAGCCCGAGCCCGCGGACAACGGCGGCTACTTCGACCAGGCCGTCCACGAGCTCGCTCCGCATTTCCGCCGCCACGCGATCGAATCGCTCGAGGCCATGGGGATCTCGGTCGAGTTCTCGCATCATGAGGGCGCCCCGGGCCAGCAGGAGATCGACCTCCGCTACGCGGACGCCCTGTCCATGGCGGACAACATCATGACCTTCCGGTACCTCGTCAAGGAGGTCGCGCTCGAGAACGGCGTCCGCGCCTCGTTCATGCCCAAGCCCTTCCGCGATCATCCGGGCTCGGCGATGCACACGCACATGTCGCTGTTCGAGGGCGATTCCAACGCCTTCCACGACGCGGACGATCCGTACCAGCTCTCGGACACCGCGCGCTCGTTCGTGGCCGGCATCGTGCACCACGCCCCGGAGTTCTCCGCGATCACCAATCAGTGGGTCAACTCCTATAAGCGGCTCATCGGCGGGGGAGAGGCCCCGACCTCGGCGACCTGGGGCCGTGCGAACCGCTCGGCGCTCGTGCGCCTCCCCATGTACACCCCGGACAAGGCCTCGTCGCGGCGCATCGAGGTGCGCAGCCCCGATTCCGCGTGCAACCCGTATCTCGCGTTCGCCGTGATGTTCGCGGCCGGACTCAAGGGTGTCGAGGAGAACTACGAGCTCCCGCCCGAATCCGAGGACGACGTGTGGAACATGTCCCGCGCCGAGCGCCGCGCGCTCGGCTACCGCGACCTCCCCGGCAGCCTCGAGCAGGCGCTCGACGAGATGGAGCACTCCGAGCTCGTCGCCGAGGCGCTCGGCGAGCACGTCTTCGATTTCTTCCTCCGTAACAAGCGCCGCGAGTGGAATGACTACCGTTCGTACGTGACCGAGTTCGAGCTCCGCAGCTACCTCGCCCTGTGAGTCGGGAGGACGCGTGAGCAGGGACGGGGACAACGGAGCGGGCAAGGGCGCGGCCAGAGGTGCGAGCACGGGCAGGACCGCAAACGCGACGAGGGGACGAACCGTGCGCGATTCCGCCCGGCCCGCGTTCCCCAGCCCGGGGCGTCTCGGCCTCCTTGACGGCGACGCTGGGGCAACGCTCGAGCGGCTCGGCTGGGCCAATGCGGAGTCCGTCGATCTCCTCTGGTCCCTCTCGCGCGCCCCGGACGCCGATCTCGCGCTCGGCACGCTCGCCCGAATCCAGGAGACGCTCGGGGACAAGGTCGCCGAGGGCGAGCTCGAGCCAGGCCTGGGCTGGGACGCGCTGGCCGCGGCTCTCGCCGAGGATGAGTCGTTCCGCTACCGGCTCTTCGCGCTTCTCGGCTCGTCGACGGCGCTCGGCGACCACCTCGTCGCGAACCCCGGGACGTGGTCGCGCCTCCGCGATCCGTTCCCCGTCCGCGAGGATTTCTTCCGCGCCCTGCTGTCCAAGGTGGATGCCGTTCCGGAGCGTGTGACGACGGAGGACGAGACCGCCGAAGAGTTCCCGAACACGGCGAGCGAAGACCTCACTACGCCGGGAACCTATAGGGCAGGGGTGTCCGGGCCGTACGCCGTCAACCCGCTGCGTACCGCCTACCTCGACCAGCTCGTGCTCATCGCCGCGCACGACCTCGCGGGCAGCGTGGAGCAGAACCAGCGGCCCGTGCCGTTCCAGACCGTGTCCGGCGCGCTGGCGGACCTCGCCGATGCGGCACTCACGGCCGCGCTCGCGGTGGGTGTCGCGAACGTCTGCGGCGACGAGCCGTTCCACAGTCGTCTCGCGGTGATCGCGATGGGCAAGTGCGGCGCGCAGGAGCTCAACTACATCTCAGACGTGGACGTGGTCTTCGTCTCCGAGCCCGCCGATCCCAAGACCTCGCGCGTGGCCGGGGAGATGATGCGGATCGGTTCCGCCGCGTTCTTCGAGGTCGACGCGGCACTGCGGCCCGAGGGCAAGCGGGGGGAACTCGTCCGCACGCTCGACTCGCACGTCGCCTACTACAAACGTTGGGCCAAGACCTGGGAGTTCCAGGCGCTGCTCAAGGCGCGGCCCATGACAGGCGATCTCGAGCTCGGCGACGCCTACCACGCGGCCGTGACCCCCGGGGTGTGGAACGCCGCCGAGCGCGAGGACTTCGTCCACGACGTCCAGCGCATGCGCCGCCGGGTAGAGGAGAACGTGCCCACCGAGCTGCTTGAGCGCGAACTCAAGCTCGGCCGCGGCGGGCTCCGCGACGTCGAGTTCGCCGTGCAGCTCCTGCAGATGGTGCACGGGCGGAGCGACGAGACGCTCCGCGTGCGGAACACCATCGAGGCGCTCACACGGCTCGTCGATGGCGGCTACGTGGCGCGTGCGGACACGGGCAAGCTCGTCGACGCCTACGAGTTCCTCCGCCTCCTAGAGCACCGCCTGCAGCTCCAGCGGGTCAAGCGCACCCACCTCCTGCCCGCCGCGGACGACGAGGAGGGCTACCGCTGGCTCGCGCGCGCCGCGGGCGTGCGGGCCGAGGGGATGCGCGATGCGCCGGGGATGCTGCAGGAGCGGCTGCGCGTGCTGCGCTCCCGTGTCCGCAGGCTCCACGAGAAGCTCTTCTACCGGCCGCTGCTCGACTCGATCGCCGCGTACGACGCCGAGGCGCTGTCCCTGTCCTCGGAGGCGATGGAACGGCAGCTCGCGGCGCTGGGCTTCCGCGCGCCGCGCAACGCCGTGGGCCACCTCCGCGCGCTCGTCGGCAGCGCGCAGCGGCGCGGGCGCATCCAGTCGCTCATCCTGCCCACGCTCATGGAGTGGCTCTCCGGCACAGCCGATCCCGATGCCGGCCTGCTGTCGTATCGCAAGCTCTCCGAGGAACACCAGGAGCTCACGTGGTTCCTCCGGCTGCTGCGCGACGACCACGTGGCGGGCATGCGCCTCATGCGCGTGCTCGGCACCTCGGCGTTCGTCCGGGAACTGCTACAACGCGCCCCGAACGTGATCCTTGATCTCGCCGATGGCGCCGAGGGGCCCAAGCTGATGTCGAAGGACGCGAGCACGATCGCCCGCGCGCTCACGGCCTCGGCCGCGCGCCACTCGAGCCCGGAGAAGGTCATCGCGACCGCCCGTTCGCTGCGGCGCGCCGAGCTCGCCCGTATCGGCTGCGCGGACATCCTCGGCCTCATCGACGTCACCGAGGTCGGCCTGCGGCTGTCCGAGGTGTGGAAGGCCGTCCTAGAGGCGGCGCTCACCTCCGTCATCAAGGAGAAGTTGCCGGATGACGGCGTTCCTCCCGCCGCCGTGGCGGTCCTCGCGATGGGGCGGCTCGGTGGGCACGAGCAGGGCTACGGCTCCGATGCGGACGTGCTCTTCGTATGCCGCCCCGCGGACGGCGTCGACGACGACGTCGCCGTGAAGTGGGCGACTTCGGTGTGCGAGAACGTCCGAAAACTGCTCGGCACCCCGTCCGCCGATCCGCCGCTCGAGGTCGACGCCGACCTGCGTCCCGAAGGACGCAGCGGCCCGCTCGTGCGGACGCTCGGCTCGTACCGGGCGTACTACTCGAAATGGGCGGAGACCTGGGAAATGCAGTCGCTGTTGCGTGCCTCCGCGTGCGCCGGCGACCCCGAGCTGAGCCTCGACTTCCTGCACATGATCGACAATTTCCGCTATCCCGCCGAGGGCGTCCCGCAAAAGTCCGTGCTCGAGATCCGGAGAATGAAGGCGCGGGTGGATGCCGAGCGGCTCCCGCGCGGGGCGAATCGCGCGACGCATACAAAGCTCGGCCGGGGCGGCCTGGCCGATGTCGAGTGGACGGCGCAGCTGCTCACCATGCAGCACGCCGCGAAAGTACCGGGCCTGCACACGACTACCACCCTTGCAGCACTCGAAGCGGCCGCGTCGGCCGAGGTGCTCTCGGAGACCGACGCCGAGGAGCTGCGCGCCTCGTGGCTCATGGCCGCTCGCGTCCGCAATGCCCTCGTGCTCGTGCGCGGTAAACCGACAGATGAGCTGCCGACCTCGGGGACCGTGCTCTCCGCAGTCGCACAGATCTGCTCGCCCGAGGGACAGAACTCGGACTCGGCGGAGTTCCTCAACGAGTACATGCGGGTGACCCGAATCGGGCACAAGGCCGTGGATCGGGTGTTCTGGGGCGAATAGCGGTGAAGCGGGCCCCGCGCGAACGGCGGGGCGGCCGCGGCGGGGCAGCCACCTCAGGGCGTAGGCGAAGCTGGGGGAGAACCCCGATGCCGGAGGGCGTCTCGACGCATAGGCTCGGGGCTATGCCGCTGTCGATGAAACTCACGCTCAAGCTCGCTGGCGTCACGTATGGCGAGCTCTACGACTACGTCGCCGCCGCCAAGGCGGCCGGGGTGCCACCGGAGGAAGAGGTCCGCTGTGTCGGCTCGGATTCCGAGGGCGATCGCTTCGAGGTCGACCTCGAGGGCCGCCCCGGCTCGGTCTCCGGCGCCGCCGCGTGCGGGAATGCCGGCGGCTCGGGCACTGCTCAGGGGGAGGGCATCGGAGGGGCGGGAGGATCCTCGCCGCTCGCCATCGCCGATGCGCTGCGCAAGTCCCTGAAGAGCGAGGCCGACGTGGACAAGGTGATGTCGATGCTCGCCGACATGCGCAAATTCTTTCGCAAGTGACCCGTCCGGCATCGAGCCCGGGTACCGCGGTCCCGGGAGATGCCCCAGGAATGGGTTTCTGCCCCACCCGTAACAGATCGCTAGTATCGGAGTCATGATCGACGGCAGGGGACAGAACATGGTCGACGCGTACGGCGAGGGCGCCGCACCTGGGAGCGCCACAGCAATAGGCGCCGGGCCGCTCCGGCGACGCCGGGCGGGGCGACGCCTCGCCGCCCTCGCCCTCGCGACGGGCGCGGCGTGCACGATCGCCGGCTGCTCGCAGATCAAGGTCGCCGACAGCTCGAGCTCGTCCACGAGCACCGCATCGAGCTTTACCTCGTCCGGCACCTCAGCGGCAGCGCCCTCGTCGGCCCCGCCTGCAGCGCCCCCGTCGAGTCCCGCGCCCGCGCCGTCCCCGGCGCCAGGGGAGCCGGGCGCTCCGGCTCCGGCGCCGGCCCCGGGTGATCCCGCTGCGCCGGCTCCCGCCGCGCCAGCGGCGGTCGATCCGCAGCAGCGCGACAATTTCCTCGTGCTCACCGATCAGCTCGGCGCCTCGATGCCCGAGGGCGTCGACGCCGGAGGTGTGATCACCGAGGCCTGCGCCCAGCTCGGCGGCGGGACGCCGTTGCAAGACGTGCTCGGCTTCGTGGGCGAAAAGGGCGGCTACGATACCGAGAAGTCCTCGTTCTTCCTCGCGGGCGGGGTCCCCGTGTACTGCCCGGACAACACGCCGAAGCTCACGGGCTAGCGCGAGGCGCGGCGCGCCGAGAGGCCGACCACGGAGATGGCGGCCGCGAGTGCCAGCGCCACGCCGAGCGCG
>NZ_DAINST010000064.1:0-19541 GCF_036741115.1 Dietzia sp. | reverse complement strand
GTTCGGCTGGAAGTCGACGGTGTCGCGGTTGATGTCCCGGACCATCTCCATGGCCAGCGGCGTGAGCCGGCACTCGGTGTAACGCATCGCGGCCGCGCCGTCGTTGCCGCGGGAGCCGAAGTTACCCTGACCCTGCACCATCGGGTAGCGCATGGCCCACGGCTGCGCGAGGCGCACGAGGGTGTCGTAGATCGCCGAGTCGCCGTGCGGGTGGTAGTTACCCATGGTGTCGGCGACGGGCTTCGCGGACTTGACGAAGCTGCGCTCGGGCCGATACCCGTTGTCGAACATCGCGTAGAGGATGCGACGGTGCACGGGCTTGAGGCCGTCGCGCACGTCGGGGAGGGCACGGCCCACGATCACGCTCATCGAGTAGTCGATGTAGCTGCGCTGCATCTCTGCCTGCAGGTCGACCGGCTCGATCCGATCCATTTCTCCGCCGTCCGGTGGCAGCGTCGAGTCCGTCATGAGCTCCTCTTGGTCCTATCTCTTGCAGGGGACGCCGCGCGGCGCCGCTCGCCCCCGGCCACCGGTCGGTGGAGAGGAACGAATCCCTGCACGTCAACCCTTACAGTTTATCGTTCGCCCCGGTGCTTTTGTGGTTCGGCGCTCCGTTTCGGGCCGATACAGCGCGATTCAGGGCCCTTTTTCGCCCTTTTCGCGCATGACGCCGAAGGTGCCTACTTCTCCCAGAGCCGCGCGGACAGCCGGCCGTCGACCTTCGCGGCAGCGGCGGCGAACAGCTCCGAGTCCGCGGAGAGCACGTTGAAGCCGTGCGGGACGCCGGGGAGTACCTGGAGTTCGAGGTCGTTGCCCGCGGCGCGGAGGCGGTAGGCGAAGGAGAGGCAGTCGTCGAGGACGCGGTCGCGCGTGCCGACCACGAGGTGCACAGGCGGGAGGCCCTGGAGCTCGAGGGCGGCGCCGGGGGCGAGGCGGACGTCGCGGAGGCGCGGGTCGCTGGGATCGATCTGCTCCTGTGTCTCCGCTCCGAGGTACTGGGACATGCCCGGCCACAGCGGGATCGACTGCCAGTCGAGGACGGGGTAGAGTGCGACGATCCGGTCGACCGGGATCTCTCGCCGCGAGCGCAGCTCGATGCCCACGGAGAGCGCGAGGCCGGCCCCCGCGCTGTCGCCGAAGAGGACGAGGCGCGAGATCTCACGGCCGGGCCGGAGGCCGAGGTCCGCGCGCCCCTCCCACGCCGCGACGGTCGCGGCGGCAGCGTCGACGAAGGCCGCGGGGAACTTGTGCTCGGGGGTGAGCCGGTAGTCGACCTGGAGCACCGGGGCATGGGCACGCGCGGCGAGGCGCGCCGAAGAGGGCCCGTGGGTGTCGAGGTCGCCGACCACGAGCCCGCCCGAATGGAACTCGATGATGAGCGGGAGCTCGCGCTCCCCGCCCACCGGGACGTAGTCGGGTTCGTGGAGCCGCGCGCGGATCGGCCCGTCGGGCCCGTCGAGGCTCAGGTCGGTGGTGGTGACGGCGTGGATAGGGGTCTCGCCGTGGAGCGTCCGTTCTCCCCACACCCGAGCGACCTCGCGTCGGTACTCCCTGCGTTCGCGCGCGACCTGCTTGCGGTCGAGCGGGGTGCCGTCGTCCACCGGGTCGAGGTCGCCCTTCTCGTCGTTGGGCACACCGGCGAACGGGTCGGCGACCGTCGCGCGGAGGAAGTCCAGGGTCTGCTCGATCGCCGGGCCCATGGATTTGGAGTTCGCGAACACGTGTCCACCGGGGAACTCGGTGAGCTCGTGCGCGACCCCGAGCTCCTGGAGGCGCTGGGCGAGGTAGCGCGACTCGCCGATGGGGACGAGAGAGTCCTCGGCACCGTGGGCGAGGAAGACCGGCGGGCAGTGCTCGTCGAGGGCGAGTTCCGGGGACGCCGCGTCCACGCCCCAACCCATGGAGAGAAAGCGCTCGAAGGTCGCGAGCTCCTTCTCCGCTCCCGGAACGCCGGACGCCGCGGCGGCCTCCTGCGCGGCCCTGAGGCGATGGAGATCCGCGGGGCCGTACCAGTCGACGATCGCGGCCGGGGTCGGCATCGGCTCGGCAGGGTGGTCGGCGGCGCCGCCGAGCTCGGCGAAACGCGCGGAGGGCACTCCCGTGAGCAGGCCGAGGTGCGCACCCGCGGACTCGCCCCACACCACGAGCCTGCTCCGGTCGACGCCGAGATCCTCTGCGTGCGCGCCGACGTAGGCGAGGGCGGCCCGGACGTCGGAGGCGGGACCGGGGAACGGGGCCTCGGACGCGAGGCGGTAGTCGATGCTCGCCACCGCGTAGCCGGCGAGCAGGAGGCGCTCGATCATCCAGTGGCGCTCGATGTCGACGGGCCGGCGGCGGCGCGAACCGTGGACCCAGGAACCCCCGTGCACCCACAGGACCAGCGGAGACAGGCCGTCGAGCCGCGGATCGACCGGGACTCGGACGTCCATGAACAGCGGCCGCCAGCCGTCGAGCGCCCGGTAGCAGAGGCTGTCGTAGACGAGTTCGCCGAACTCTCCGGTGTGCGGGCGCGGGACGGCGAAGGCGTCCCTGCCGAGGGCGGAGGGGCCACTGACTCGGTTGAACATGGGACCGATTCTAGGAGGCGTTCCGTCTCCGCCCGAGTCCTGGCGGCACTATGCCTCCCCGCGAGCCTTTCCGATCACGTCGAAAATGGGGTCACCGGGCCCGACATCGTAGGTGCACTCTTGCGGCCTCGGATCGGGCACGTAGTTCCACACGAGGGCCCCCGCGGCGCCGAGACGGCGATAATCGTCGAACCTCGCGTCGATGCGCCGCGCGCGCTCCGCCACGTCGAGGCAGCTTCCCGCCCTGATCCCGAGCTCGGCGACGAGAAGGGGTTTTTCGACCTCGGCGAGGCGGCCCGGAAGGAACCGGGCGTCGTCGTAGTCGTGGTACTGGACCATGTCGATTCCCCGAGACTCGGCCACCTTGGCGTAGCCGTCCCCCGCCGTGCCGCATTGATCCCCGCCGAGGAGACCGACGGTGACCAGCCTCCCCGGGTCGAGCCGCCGGACCAGCGCGCCCGCTTCGTCGACCCATGTCCGAAGCACGTCGGCCGAGTCCGCGGGGCACGTCCTCGACTCGAGCGCGCACGAGTCCTCTGCGCAGACCGCGGTCTCCGGCTCCCCGATGAGCTCCCACGCCGCTATCGACGGAGAGCTCGACCAGCGGCCGACCGCCGTCTCCACCCAGCGCGAGAAGCTCTCGCCGGAGTCCGCACCCGTGTCCGCGCCCCGCCATTGGTCCGTGTACCAGGACCGTTGCTTGTACCGCCCGTCCTCGCAGGCTCCGTCCTGCGCCGTTAGGACAGGAATGAGGAGCTGGTCGTGGCGCTCCGCCGCGGCGAAGACGGCGTCGATAGGCGAGTAATCCAGTCCCCCGGTGTGTTTATCCACCGCAAAGGACCGGAATGCGTCGAAGCGGGTGAGGCTCCGCGGCGGAAGCGAAGAGAAATAGGCATCGAGGTCGGTCTGCGCCCCGCACCCCGCGTTGATCGACCAGTTCGTCGCGAGTTGGTACGCATCGAACCCCGTCGGCCACCACGGTGTCCCGTCGAGGCGGAGGGCTCCGCCGTCGAGCGTGACCCGCGGCGCACTCCCCGTTTCCTCGAGGGCCGCCGGGCTCGCGCACGCGGCGGTCGTGGCAAGGGTGAGTGTGGCGCAGAGCCCGGCGGCGACGGAGACGATGCCCCTGCGGATCGTTCGGTCGCGTCGATCGTGGCCCCGAGGGTGGTCAGAGCACACGTTGGAGCCTCCAGTCGGGTCGGTCGTGTCCGGTGTTGACGATCTCGAGCTCGAGCGTCGCGACGCCGGCGCCGTTGGTGTAGACGGTCGGATAGCGGCGATTGATCGCGTCCGTGGCGCCGCGCCCCGAGTTGGGGATCGTGAGGAGGTATCTGACGCCGTTCCGCGCCGGATTCCCAAGGATCTGCACGAAGTCCCTGTCCGAGGGGATGACGAACTGCCCCAGATTCCGCGAGGCGGCAAGGATCGGGAAGCCCTCCATCGAATCGAGGAGCACCGAGCCCTCGGGGAGTCCCTTCGCGTCGAGCATGTCGGCGATTTCGCGCTCCGTGGAAAAGGTCGCGAGCACGGCCCGGTCCTCCCGTTCCTGCTCCGCTCCGCCTACACGGCTTCCCCACGGACCGATGGAGCGCAGGGCGTGCTGCTCGTTGGAGAGGTTCGGCTCCCCGATCGCGTAGAGCCCGATGGGTATGCCTGCAACGAGGAGGAGGGCCGCGAGGACCTCGAGTCCCCGTTGGCGATGAGGCCGTTCGTCCGGCCGCGCGACCGCGTGCTCCCCCGCCCTCCGCGCGGAGAATGCCCCGCCCCGCGGCGACAGGAGGATGCCGCACAAGACGACGGTGGGGATCGCGCAGATGTAGAAGCGGAGGAAGGGGAAGGTCATCCCCCTGAAGTACGTGAGCGTGGCGAAGGCGAGCACGGCGAGCGGAAGGAGCAGGACGAGCGCCTCGGCGTCGCGCCGTTTCGCGGACAAGACCGCTGTGACGACGAGGAGGATCCCGATCGACGGCGCCAACCCGACGATCTCGGTGAGCGAGAAGCCGAGAGCGGGGAGGCCGCCCGCGGACCCGCCGCCCGAGGCCTCGAGGATCGCCGTATTACCGCTTACCGAGGAGAACTGCACGAACGCGACGCCCGTGACCAGCCAGCTCGTCGCGGTCCACGCGAGGAACGCGAGAACAGTGGGGAACGCGAGGACGATGGCGTCGAGGATCGCCACCGAACGCGACCTCGATCGGGCCCACGAGACCGCGAGCACGAGGAGCGTGGCGGTCCCCGAGGCGGCGAGGGCGTCGTATCGGGTGAGGAAGGCGAGGGCGATGGCGATGCCCGCGAACAGGAGATCGTGGACGTCGTCCGTGGTGATCCACCTGAGCAGTCGGCGCACCGACCACAGGACGAAGAGGAGGAAGAACGCCTCGCTCATCCCGTTTCCGCCGTAATAGACGACCATCGGATGGAGCGCGAACGCCGCCGTGACGGTCAGGCGGAGCCACCTCGGGCAGGGCCTCTCCGCTGCGATCCCGTGGACCTGGACCACGGCCCCGGTCATGGCCAGAGACGTGACCAGCACGGAGGTCAGCCCGTAGCGCGTGAGAACGGGGAACCACTCGGACAGCGCCACGAAGGGGAGCTGCGCGAGGGCCGGCAGCGGGGTGAAGACGAAGCCCAGCGCGGCCATGTGGGGGTCCCGGGACCACAGCGCCGAGCGGGTGTCCGCGACCCTGCTCAGGGCGTCGCCCTGGAAGTAGTGCACGCCGAGCGCGAGGTAGAGGCCGATGGCGAGGTAGAGCGCGGTGCACCCGAAGAAGAGCACGAACGCCGTGCGCGGATTCGGGCGATGCCTCTCCGCCGCGGATTGCTTCTGCCGGTCGCCGGCCAGGACCGGGGCGCTCATGAGGACAACCCGTGCACGGTCTTCTCCCAGTAGGAGGGGTTGGCGATGAGCTGGTAGGTCCCCTTGATGGCCGCGATCGACATGAGCACCCAGTACAGCGGGACCGTGAGGCAGGCCCACCACAGCCGGGCGTTGCCGGTCTCCCGGCAGGCGATGAAGGTGCAGTACATCGTCGAGGCGTTGCCCAGCACGAGACACAAGAGGGCGGGGAAATACACGTACGCCGGGAACACCTCGGCGATGATCCCCGGCTGGCCGAGGATCCACGACAGCGTGACGAGCCAGAAGAACATGTTGAGACACGCGATGATCGGCGTACCGGCGAGGAGCATGGTGAACCGCAGCATGCTCACCGTGCCGATCGTCCGCCAGAGCGTGAGGGGCCGGCGCATGTGGACGAGCCAGGTCTGCAGGTAGCCCTTGTACCAGCGGGAACGTTGGCGGACCCAGTTGATCGGGTCGGGGTTGGCCTCTTCGTACGTGGTCGAGTCGAGGACCGCGGTCCTGTACCCGCGCGCGGCGAGGCGGACACCGAGGTCGGCGTCCTCGGTGACATTGAAGGGATCCCATGCACCGATCTCGTCGAAGATGCGGGCCTTGAAATGGTTCGAGGTTCCGCCGAGCGGAATCGGAGCGCGGGACTGCATGAGCCCCGGCAGGAGGAAGGTGAACCACAGTGCGTAATCCGCCGTGAACCACGCGGTGAGCATGTTTTGCCCGCCGTTGTGGAACGCGAGCTTCGCCTGGACGCAGACGACGTCCTCGTCGAGCTCCGCGAGGACCGTGGCTGCCCTCCTGAGCTGGAGCGGATCGGGCCGGTCCTCGGCGTCGTAGATCGTCACGATCTCGCCCGTCGCGTAGTGCAGCGCGTAGTTGCACGCCTTCGGCTTCGTCCGCGGATCGGCTGGCGGGATACGCAGGATCTCGCACACCTCGCCGAGGCCCGCTTTCTCCGCGGCGTCGATCGTCACCTGATCGTCTTCTTCGAGGAGCAGCAACACCTGGAGTTTCTCGGCCGGGTAGTCGATCGACTCGACCGCCGCAATGAGCTCCCCGATCACCTCGGGCTCGTTGTACGCGGGCACGAGGACCGTGTATTTGGGCAACGCCTCGTCCGGCATCTCGCGGGCCCTGGCATCGTCTACCTGGTAGATCGCGTCCCTGGCGAGCCCGCGCGCAAGCAGGAGGAGCCTGTCGACCAGCGCTCCGAGGTAGACCAGCGTCGTCAGTCCCGAGAGCAGGACGAGCGTGGGAATGCGCGCGAGAACGAGCCCGGCGACGAGAACCACCGCAAGGACCGCCAAGGCCCAGCCCTGCCACCGGACGATCACGATCGACGCCGAGCTCAGGTCGTCCTTCTCGCGGAGTCCGTGCACGGAGTCGTGGAGCGCCCGGGCGCTCTTCTCGGCGCCGCTCTCGATCGCCCCCGCATGACGCCCCGCGATCCCTCCGTCCACGGCCTCTCCGTTCCTCACCTCGTCCATTGCGCCTCCACGATGTCGCCGCCGAGCTCGGTGAGCATGTCGACGTCCTTCCGTTCTGAGAACTCATCGGAGACCGAGGAGTTGCCACGCAGGAGGATCGACGCGAGGCGCTCCGCCGTCGACAACGTCCCCGGCATGGGGCGGGGAAAGACGGCGTCGAAATCGTGATTGTCGATGCTCAGGAGCATGATCCGCTGCGTGGTTCCGTCGGATCTCGACCACAGGAACGAGAGGATGCTCCACGTGAGATACGTGGTGTCGTCGACCACCGTGCGGAACCGCGCCGTCACCCCGTGCGGGAGCGCGATGGGCTCCGCCGCGCTCGTCCGGGACCGACGCGTATCGAACGTCATCTCCACGGGGTAGACGTCGAAAATGCCAGGCTTGTGTGCCGAGATCGTATACGCCGCCACCATCCGTGGCCGCTCTTTCTCGTCCCAGTCCCGCCGGGGTGTCGTGGAACGGAGGAGCTGCTCGTGGATCGTCGCGCCGGGACCGAACATCGACGGCGCCCACGGCAGGTCGGACTGCGAGATCTCCTTCCACAGGTCGGGTACCGCGAGCGTGCGCCCGGTGGGCCCCGGCGGTCCCATCGCTGCCCGCCCCTGCGCGCTCTGGGGGAGGTCGGCCACGGCGACGATGACGGCGATCGCCACGATCAGCGGGAGGCACTTGAGTCCCTCTCGGGCCGATACCGCCTGCCGCGGCCGCGCACGGCCCGACGCCGCGGGCAGGCGGACGAGCGCCGGGACGGCACACGCAAGTGCCGCGAGCACGGGGAGCGCCTGGGTCAGCGGGCCCACCTCTTGGCCGAGCAGGCCGGCCCAGAGCCCGAGCACCGAGAAACCGACTGCCGCGGAGACGCCCGCGAGAGCAACGCCTTTTTTCAGGCTCGTCCCCACCCCCGCTCCCGCGCAGATCGCTGCGAGCGGGACGAGCACCACTGCGAATCCGAAGTCCCCACCACCGGCGATGTACCCGGCGAGCCGGACCACCCCGGGCGAGGCCAGCAGGAGGACGGCCCACGACGACCAATAGTGCGCCGTCCGGCGGAGCCCGAAGAGGAACACGCACGCCGCCATCGCGAGGACGTAGGCCGCGGGGATATCCGGATGCAAGAGCGCGAAGAACGCGGGATACCGCGGAACGACGAAGAATCTGAGCATCGCGGCTATTGCCGCGAGGACGATCCCGACGATGATGTCCGTCTGCCTGTCGAAGATCGGCAGCTCGGGGAGCCTCTTGCGCGCCGTGGCGAGGGCGAGGAACACGGCGCACGCCAGGACGAGGAACACGTGGGTGCTCTCTGCACCGGCGTTCACCTCGTCGACGAGATGCACCTCGGTGCGCCAGAAACCGGCGCCGACAATGACCGCGATGGCCGCCCACCGCCAGAACAGGCCCCACAGCGGCCCTGGCTCCCGCCACGGCATCCGCCCGGGCGCGGAAACCCTGGGCGCTGCGACGGCATCGACGTCCACTGCGGGCGCGGAGTCCGGCGTCATCTACGGGGGTTCTCCGCTGCGGGGCGGCGACGCCTGACGAACCACCACCCGGCCAACGCGAGCAGGACGAGGAGGGTGGCAGCCGCGGTGACGGCGAGGATGGGCTCCGTTCGCGACTCGGCACGCTGCTGCGCGGTCTCGACGGCCCCCTCGTCGGTGTCGAGCTCGACAGGATCGCGCCCCTCGGCAGTAAAGAGGACGTTGCCCGTCATGGAGGAGAAGCGCTGCGGCTCGGCCTCGATCCAGTCGAGCGTCCTGTCGAGCTCGCCCTCTCCCGAGGACGACGACGCCACGACGACGGGACGCCCGCCGTTCTCCGCGACCTGCACCCCGGCGAATTCGAAGTCCTTGTCGAAGTGGACGATCCGATCCTGCTCGCCGGATTCTCCGTTGAGATGGAGGGATCGACCCCCGGTGAGCTCGAGCGGGAGGGAGAGACCCGCCGGGTGTTCGCGCGAGTTGATGATGAGCGCCGGCTCGCTGCTCGAGCGAGCCTCGTCCACCGTGACCCAGCGCGGGCGCAGGGCGTTCGCCGAGGTGGCCTGGAAATCGGCGAGCAGCCGGATGGCGCGTTGCGTGGCCTCGACCGTGTTGAAGGTCGTCGCGACGACGAACTCGGGCATGAGCACCTGCGGGATCGACTGGAAGCCACGCATCGCCGGGCGGCTCGGCTGGCCGAGGGTAACCCGGGAATCGCCGTCGACGGTGAGTTCGATGGGCTGCGTCTCGGTGCACCCCCCAGCGCTCCCCGACACGCGGAGGGAGAGTTCGAGCGTGGAGAACCGCGCGACGTCGGCGGCCGGGATCGTGACCGTCCTGTCGAGGTTGCCACCCGGGTCCGCCGCCCACGAGTCGATGATCGTCCCGCCCACCGTCGCGGTGAACATCGCGCCTTCGCTCCCCGAGACCGGGCTGTGCGTTCCGTGGAGATCGACGGTCAGGTCCGAGGCGTCCCTGCTCAAGGTCGTGAGGTCGACGCCGAGATCGACACCGACGGCGCCCTGGCCCTTCGCCGAAATGGTGCCCGCGTCGAGCTCGTCGAGCGTCGCGCTGTCCATCGCAGCCTTCGGCGTCGCCACGTCTCCGTCGATGCTCAACTGGTCGTCGACCGCGACGTTCCATAGCTTGCTCTGGACGAGATCGACCTGCTGGGACAACTCTTCGCCCGATCCGGTGACTTCCATCGTGGGGACGTCGTCGCCGGTGAGGCGCACGTTCTTCTCGGGTCCTTCGCGGATGATCGCCCGCCGGATGAATGGCGTGTCCTCGGCCGGTTTCGGCGCAGATGCGGGCAGGACCTCCACCGCGAAGTGGTCGTTGCCGAACCGGGAGACCTCCGTGGTCGCCAACCTGGCCGCGGCCTGGGCCTCGGCCGTCGTCGGGGTGTCGGGGAGGTAGATCTCGAGCTTTTCGAGGTATGAGGTGGTGAAGTCGGCGATGCTCTGCGGCTTGGCCGGTGCTCCGGAGAAGTCGACGCGGGCGTCGGTGATCTCCACGTTCTCCGTGCTCCAGTCCGGGCATGCCTCGGGGCCGGCGCGCAGGGACGTGCGGAAGGCGAGATCGATAAAGCCGTCCGCGGCTTTCGCCCCGACGAGCGGGACCTCGATGTCCGTGTGGTCGTTCGTCCCGGACAGCGCCAGCCGGCCGAGCACCGTGTCCCCCGACGAGACCTCGATCTCGCCGGAGTCCATGAGCATCGGAATGCGCACATCCGCCCGGAATACCGAGGGCGTGACTCCTTTGGGCACGGGGATGCGCACCGTCGCCGAATCGCTCTGGTTATGGAGCGTGACGGGATCGACGTGAATCACGCGCGCCGGTGGGACCTGCGCGTTCGCAATTGCCGGACCGATAGCGGGCAGGACGAGTAGAGCCGCCATCGCCGCTGCCACCGCGCGTTTAGTGAGCACGGCAGAATACTAGCCTGAAAAACCGTGCCGAACTGCCGATACCCGCGGACCTCGGGGGCAGCCTAGACGTCGAGGAAGCGGACGTCCTTGGCGTTGCGGGTGATGAACGAACGGCGCGAGGCGACGTCCTCGCCCATGAGAATCGAGAACAGCTCGTCGGCGGCGGCGGCATCCTCGAGCGTGACCTGCTTGAGCGTGCGGACCGTCGGGTCCATCGTGGTCTCCCACAGCTCCTTGGCGTTCATCTCGCCGAGGCCCTTGTAGCGCTGGATGCCGTCGTCCGTGTTGATCTTGCGGCCGGCCTCGAGCCCCTCCTTGAGCTGCACATCGCGCTCGGCGTCGGAGAACGCGAAGCCCGGGGAGCCCTTGGCCCACTTGAGCTTGTACAGCGGCGGCATGGCGAGGAAAACGTGGCCTTCCTCGACGAGCGGGCGCATGTAGCGGAACAGGAGCGTGAGCAGCAGCGTCGCGATGTGCTGGCCGTCGACATCGGCGTCGGCCATGAGCACGATCTTGTGATACCGCAGCTTGGCGATGTCGAATTCCTCGTGGATGCCGGTGCCCAGCGCCGTGATGATGGTCTGGACCTCGGAGTTCTTGAGCACGCGGTCGATGCGTGCCTTCTCCACGTTGATGATCTTGCCGCGCAGCGGGAGGATCGCCTGGTACATGGAGTCGCGGCCGGACTTCGCCGAGCCGCCGGCGGAGTCGCCCTCCACGATGTAGATCTCGGACAGCGCCGGATCCTTCGAGCGGCAGTCCGCGAGCTTGCCGGGCATGCCGCCGAGCTCGTTCGCCGACTTCCGGCGCACCATGCGGCGGGCGTTGCGGGCGGCGATACGCGCCTGCGAGGAATCGACGGCCTTCTTGATGATGGTCTTCGCCTCGGACGGATTCGCCTCGAGCCAATGGCCGAAGTACTCCGTCACCTGGCGCTGCACGAAGCCCTTGATCTCGGTGTTGCCGAGCTTGGTCTTCGTCTGGCCCTCGAACTGCGGGTCCGCGACCTTCACGGAGATCACGGCGGCGAGGCCCTCGCGGATGTCGTCGCCCGTGAGGTTCTCGTCCTTGTCCTTGACGAGCTTCTTTTCCTTCGCGTAGCGGTTGACCAGCGAGGTGAGCGCCGTGCGGAAGCCCTCCTCATGCGTGCCGCCCTCGGCGGTGTTGATCGTGTTGGCGAAGGTGTGCACCGACTCGGAGAAGCCGTTGTTCCACTGCATCGCGATCTCGACCTCGTGGCCGGTGCCCTGGCCCTCGAAGTACACGATGGTCGGGTGGACCGGCTGCTTGGTCTTGTTGATGGCGCGGACGTAGTCCTTGAGGCCATCGGGGTAGTGGTAGGTGCGCGTACGGGACTTCTCCGCGGCGCCCTCGCCCGGCTTGAGTGCTGCGCCCTCGGCCTCGTGCGCCTGCGCGTCGCCGGCGGAGTCGGCGCCTTCTGCGCCGTCCTCGGCCAGGTCCTCGTCCGAGACGGCCTCGACCTCGATCGCCTCGTCGTCCTCGCCCGATTCGGCGTTGGCGATGGCCTCGAGCTCCGCGATCTCCGAAGCGCCCGAGCGGTTGTCGGTGAGCGTGATGGTGAGGCCCTTGTTGAGGAAGGCCATCTCCTGGAGGCGCCGCGAGATCGTCTCGAACGAGTAGTTCGTGGTCTCGAAGATCTCCGGGTCCGCCCAGAACTTGACGGTCGTTCCCGTGCCCTTGGCCTTGCCCTCGTCGACGAGCTCGCCCGGGACCGCGTACTCGTACTTCTGGGTCCAGCGGTGCCCGCCGGTCTTGATATCGACCTCGAAGCGGGTGGAGAGCGCGTTGACCACCGAGCTGCCCACGCCGTGCAGGCCGCCGGAGACCGCGTACGCATCGGAGTTGAACTTGCCGCCGGCGTGGAGCTGCGTGAGCACGACCTGCACGGTCGGGACGCCGCTCTCGTGGAGCTCGACGGGGATACCGCGGCCGTCGTCGGTCACGGACACGCTGCCGTCGTCACCGAGGACCACATCGACCCGGCTCGCGTGCCCGGCCATCGCCTCGTCGACCGAGTTGTCGACGATCTCCCACACGAGGTGGTGGAGGCCGCGCTCGCCGGTGGAACCGATGTACATGCCCGGCCGCAGGCGGACGGCCTCGAGGCCCTCGAGGACCGTGATCTGTTCCGCACCGTAGGCGTTTTTGGCATCCGCCTTCTTCGACTCGGACTTCGCCACGTGTTCTCCTTCGCGCATAGGCGCATTTCTCTTCGTGCCGGACGTCAAGACCCGGCAGTAGCCCTCATAGTCTACCCGGGCTTTCCGCCGGAACGGTGGACCCGCCTTCCCGCCGCGTCACCCCCCGCCGGAGGCGAAGCAGGTGGGAGAATCACGAAGGTGCACATTTTCCTGTTCCTCGCCATCTGCCTGACGGTGGTGGTCCTCGCCGCCAAGTCGTCCTCGCGCACGGGCATCGCGGCCCCGCTGCTGCTGTTGTGCGTGGGCATCGCGGCGTCGTTCCCCGAATGGATCCCGTCGATCGCGCTCGAACCAGAGCTCGTCCTCGCCGGCTTCCTGCCGCCGCTGCTGTTCTCCTCGGCGACCAACATGAACGTCGTCGACCTGCGCAGGAACATGGGCATCATCGTCTGGCTCTCCGGCGTCATGGTCGTCGTGCCGGCCGTCGTCATCGGCCTGATCATCCACTGGGTGTTCCCGGAGATCACGATCCCGCTCGGCATCGCCCTCGGCGCCGTCGTCGCCCCGATCGACGCTGTCGCCGCCACGAGCATCGGTAAGCGGCTGGGGCTGCCGCCGCGGATCATGGCGGTGCTCGAGGGCGAGAGCCTGTTCAACGACGCGTCGGCACTGGTCACGCTGCGCACCGCGCTCGCCGCCGTCGCCGGCTCGTTCTCCCTGATCGAGGCGGCGGGCAGCTTCCTCTGGGCGACCGTCGCCGGCATCGTCATCGGCCTGGTCGTCGGGCAGCTCGCCATCGCCGGGCGCCGCTGGGTCGGCGACCCCGTGCTCGCCACGACACTCGCGCTCATGACGCCGTGGACGGCCTTCTTCCTCGCCGAGGAACTCGATGCCTCCGGTGTCATCGCCGTGGTCGTCGCCGGCATCGTCTGCGGGCACCAGGCCACGCGCAAGCTCCCGGCGGCAGACCGCTCCTACTCGTCGATGATGTGGACGATCATCTCCTTCATCCTCGAACACCTGGTGTTCCTGCTCATGGGGCTCCAGATCGCGGACCTCATGGAATTCGCGGAGCGGGACCACAACCTCGATTTCGTGTGGCAGGCGAGCCTCCTCGTCCTCGGCCTCCTCATCGCTTTCCGCTTCGGAGGCGTGGCGGTCGCCGTCATGGGCACGAGGATTGCCGCGCGGAAGACCCGCCATCGCCAGGCGAAAATCGACCATATCGCCGAGAGATTCAACGAGGCGGTGGAGCAGAACCTCATCGAGGACATGCGCGCGGCGCGGATGCGGCGGCGACTCGACCGGAGCGCGGCGGACATCGATTTCGCGATGTCGACCCCCATCACACGGCGCGGCGCGCTCGTGCTGAGCTGGGCCGGGATGCGCGGCGTGGTGACTCTCGCCGCTGCGCAGACCATTTCGTTCTCCGGCCCCGATGGTCCGCTCGCGCACCGCTCGTCGGTGATCCTCGTGGCGTTCTACGTGGCCGTCGCCTCGCTCATCCTGTTCGGCGGGACGCTGCCCTGGCTCATCCGGCGCCTCCAGTTCTCCAGCTCCGGCCCGGACGAGAAGCGCCACGAGCTGCAAAACCTGCTCAATTCGGTCATCGACGAGGCCGTCGAGGACCTCGGCCCGCTGTCCGAGCAGAAGATCGACGGGGAGGCTCTGCCGGTGAGGCTCACCGCGAAGGTCGAGCGACGGATGGAGATCATGATGCGCGGCCCCGGCGTGCGGACCGAGGAATTCGGCAGCATCGAGCGCGAGCAACTACGGCAGCTGCAGCTCCGCTACCTCGAGGCCATGCAGGAGGCGCTCAACCACGAGCGCGCGATCGGCGCGTATTCGGCGAAGACCTTCAACGCCGCGCAGAAGAGGCTGGACATGTTCGAGGAGGGGCTCGGCTCCGCGGGGAACAACCCGCACTGACGGCGCAGGCCGGTATTTATTCGCGGTCCCGGTCCCCGTCGCAGCTCGGCGGCGGGCGGATCGGGGGGCGCGCAGCGCGGCGGTGAGTGGCGCGTGAAGCCGGGCCTATCCGTACGTGTCTCGGGGTCCGCGGCCGCGGACGTGCAGTGGGCCCTTGCGCCAGCTCGGCGCCGCGGGTCCGTCGATCTTGAGGCGCCGCACGATGTTAGGGCCGAACGCCTTGGCGATGTTCTGCAGCGTTGGCTTCTGGTAGAGGCGCATCTGGGTGGCCCATGCCGTCGAGCTCGCGCGGCAGTAGAGGACGCCGCCCTCGAGCTTTTCCGGGACCACGTGCTCTGCGTTTTGCGCGCCGACGATCTCCGCCCACCGCGACTGCATTCGGCCGAAGACTACCTGGTCTCCCCAGCCCTCCTTCTTCGACACCGAGGAGATGAGCGCGCCGAGAGATTGCGGATCCCAGTAGTCCGCGCCCGATTTGGTCCAGCCGCCCTTGCGGCGGCGGCCCTGCGGGGCGGTGCGGCGGCCAGCGCCGACGTTCTTGCCTTCGGCCTTCGCCTTCGCCCGGGCCTCCTCGAGCGCGCGCCGCGCCATTTCGTGGCCGGGCGAGTGGGCCGGTTGCCGACCCGCGGACTGCGGACTGTCCGGTGAGCTCATCGGCTAATCATCCCCCTTCGGTGCATGGTCCGCGGCGTCGGCGGCCGACGGGTCGGCACCGGCGGAGTTTCCGGCGTCGTTTACACCGGCGTCCCTTGCCACGCCGGCGGCATCGCCCTCGCGGATCCGCGACGCCCTCGCGTCACCCTCCCCGGCCATCTCGACATGGATCAAGGACCCGGAGAGCGCGGGCGGCAGATCTTCGGGGACGGCCGCCGTCACGAACACCTGCTCCACCCCTGCGGCGATCTCGGCGAGCGCCGCCCTGCGCGCGGTGTCGAGTTCGGCGAATACGTCGTCGAGGAGCAGGATCGGCTCGAGGTCGTCGGCCCGCAGCAATTCGAGCGAGGCGATCCGGAGCGCGAGCGCGAACGACCAGGTCTCGCCGTGGGAGGCGAACCCCTTTGCCGGCTCGTCCCCGAGGCGGAGGGCGAGCTCGTCGCGGTGCGGGCCGACGAGCGTCTGGGCCCTGGCCACCTCGTCCTCGCGGCGGCCGGCGATCTCCGCGAGCAACACCGCCTCCATGAACTCCGGATCGCGCAGCTCCGCGAGCCCCGGCGCCGCCCCGCGCAACCGCGGCTCGTAGGCGATGCGCGCCGCCCGGGACTCGGGCGCGATGCCCGCGTATGCCTCCGTGACCAGCGGATCGAGCTCGGCGACGAGACCCGCACGGGCCGCGATGATCTGCGCCCCGAGTTCGGCGAGCCGCACGTCCCACACCTCGATGGACGCGAGGGCCGAGTCGAAGCCGCCGCCGGGGCGCCCGCGCCGCTCGGCCGCGTTCGCGTTCTTGAGCAGCGCCGTCCGCTGCCGCACGACCTTGTCGTACTCGGCCCGCAGCGCGGCGAGCCGCGGCCGCCGCTGGACGGCGAGATCATCGAGGAACGCGCGCCTTCCCGACGGATCGCCACGGACGAGAGAGAGGTCTTCCGGAGCGAAGATCACCGACTGGACCACGCCGAGCAGCTGGCGCGGCGAGCGGACCGGGGAGGTGTTGAGCCGCGCCCGGTTGGCCTTCCCCTTGTTGACGGCGAGCTCCACCTGCAGCTCGCGGCCGCTGTTGTGAGCGAGCGCGGTGACGATCGCGCCCTCCCTGCCCGAACGCACCAGCGGGGCATCGCCGGACACCCGATGCGATTTGCCCGTGGCCAGCAGTGTGATCGCCTCGAGCACGTTGGTCTTGCCGTGCCCGTTGCGACCGACCAGCACCGTGGTGCCGGGGCCGAACCGCAGATCGAGGCTGGGCCACGACCTGTAGTCGACGAGTCGCAGGGAACGGAGATGCATGGGTGCCAGTGTGCCAAGTGCGTCCGACGGTCGGTGCCTCGCGGCCGCGCAGGCACTGCCGGGAGATCGGACCCGGCCCGGGGTTCTAGCCCGGGAGCCGCACCGGCATGAGCAGGTAGACGTGGTTCGCCTCGAGCGGAGCGAAGCTCCCGTCGTCGTCGGCGCCGGGCAGCTCGTCGGCCTGCGCCGGCCAGATCACGGCCGGGCTGTTCGGGCGAGTGAAGCCGAGGACGGCCTTCGGGGTGGCGATGGAGCCGAGGCCGTCGAGGAGGTAGGCGGGGTTGAAGGCGATGGTGAACTCGCCCTCGCCCGTGAACTCCGCGGGCAGCGTCTCGTTCGCGGCGGCGGAATCGTCGCCGCCAGCGGACAGCGCAACTTCGCCGTCAGAGAACGAGAGTCGCACCTGGACGCCGCGGTCCGCCACGAGGGCCACACGCTTGATCGCGGCGACGAGCGGCGCGACCTCGACGGCCGCGAGCGCGCTGTGCTGCTTCGGGAGCAGGCGCCGGACCTCGGGGAATTCGGCATCGAGGAGGCGCGCGGTGGTGCGGTGCGCGCCGGCGCGGATGCCGAGGATACGGCCCGATCCGAGCTGGGCGCCCGAACCCAGATCGAGCTCGATCCCACCTCCGTGGCCGGCGGAGCGCGCGACGTCCTGGAGGGTCTTCGCCGGGACGAGGACGTTGCCCTCGGCCTGCGGATCCGTGGGATCCCACGCGCACTCGCGGATGGCGAGGCGGAAGCGGTCGGTGGCGATGAGCACGAGCTTGTCGCCCGAGATCTCGACCTTGACGCCGGTGAGCATCGGCAGCGTGTCGTCCTTGCCGGCGGCGACCGCGACCTGGCCGACGGCCTCGGCGAACGTGTCCAGCTCCGCGGTTCCCGAGGACTCCGGGAGCGGCGGGATCTGCGGGTAGCCCTCAACCGGCGCGGTGGGGAGCGTGAACGTCGCCGAACCACAGCGGATGGTCATCTTCCCGTCCTCGACGGCGACCTGCACCGGCTTGTTCGGCAGGGCCTTGGCGATCTCGGCGAGGAGGCGGCCCGACACGAGGGCGGTGCCCTCGGCGACGATCTCCGCCGGCACATCGACCTGCGCCGACGTGTCGCCGTTGAACGCCGTGACGCTGAGCCCGTCCTCGGTGACCTCGAGGAGGATGTTGAGCATGATCGGCTCGCGGCTGCCCGACGGTAGGGAACGTGCCACCCAAGCAACAGCATTCGCGAAGTCCTCGCGCATGACCTGGAACTGGGGATCTGCACTGTCCATGAACGTTGCTCGCTTCGATTGCTCGGTGGTGGATGACAAGAATGTGTTGCCCACGGCTGGCGCGGACAACGTCTGCAGAAGCGTATCCCAAAACATCGATTCGAGAGAGGGCGGGACCCGTAATCACACTGTTGTAATTACCCGGCCTCCCGTTTTGTCCCTGACCGGGCGGGGACCCTTCGCCTCGCGCGAGGCGAAGGCGGACCTCGATCCGAGCAGACCTTTTTCTTGTTATCTCTCTTAGAGGGATAAAGACGTAGTAGTAGGTCCTGTGGATTTGTGAGTTAAATGTATTCGGCGCTGGTGGGTGGCCTGCGGACCCGTGGACCGAGTTGTGCGCAACGGCGTGATTTCATTCGCCGGCCTGTGGACTACGTGTTTTCTCCACGACGGGTCCACCGCGTCTCCACATTCTTGTCGTTCGCCTCAACACGTTGTCCACAGGATCGTCCACATGTGTGATTTTTGTGGTTCGTGTGGTGGATAACAACGTATGTGGTGGATATCTTGTGCAATAACTGTGTTTTGTGACGGCAGAGGTGCCGGGCGCCCACCAGTGGCCGGGTCGGCCCGGGCCGCTATAACGGCGCGATAGCGGCGCTCGCGCTCGGCGTGGGATTCGCAGATTTCGCTCGGCGGGGGCCGCTCGGCGGGGGCGATGGAGCCGTTGCGGGCTCGGAAATCGACCCTTTGGCGTTCTGCGGTGGCGCCGATTCCGCGGCGGCGCGGCGGCGGCCGCCCCCTGCCGTGGCCGTCTGTAGGGCTCTGCAAGTGGAGCGCTTGGCCGCCAAGCGAGCCAAGGGGCCCGCCCCGAGTACATCGCGAAGCGACGCGGGACGGGTTGGCGAGGGGCCGCGAAGGCTTTGCCGGACGGCACTGGAGGCGCCGAAAAACTGGGGCCCCCCTCGGCGTCGCCATGGCGCCGCGGTCGCATGGGCTTGGTCGAAGCCGCCTCCCCAAGCCGGCGGTCGGTGTGCCAGGGGCGCGAAAAACTAGGGGGTGGTCGGCTCGGTCGCCGAGTTGGGGTCTGGTGGGATGTCGCCCGTCGGCGCGGCCGTGCGCCGTACGCCGGCGAGAAGTCGGCGCGCTCTGAAAAAACTAGGGGGTCTCGAGATGCCGGCGCGGCTGCGCCCGCCGGACTCCGGCGCGCGGCTGCCGGGAGTGGCGGGAAATGGGGACGTCCGCCGTCATAGGCAAAAAATTGGGCCGACCCACAAATGGCCGACCCCGATCGCCACAGCCGCTACACGCCGCGCGATCGCTCCTTGATCCGGGCGGTGAGCTCCTGGATCTGGTCATACGTGCGGCGATCGTCCTTCATTTCCTTGAGGATCTTGCGGTTCGCGTGGATCACCGTGGAGTGGTCCTTGCCGCCGAACGTACGGCCAATCTTCGGCAGCGAGAGGTCGGTGAGCTCGCGGCACAGGTACATCGCGATCTGGCGGGCGCGTACGAGCGAGCGGGTCTTCGAGCCCGAGCAGAGATCGTCGATGGTGGTGTCGAAGAACTCTGCGGTCACGGCCATGATCGAGGCGGCCGAGATCTGCAACGAGTCGTCGTCGGAGATGACGTCGCGCAGCACGACCTCCGTGAGCGGTACGTCGATGACCTGCTTGTTGAGCGAGGCGAAAGCCACGACGCGGATGAGCGCGCCCTCGAGCTCGCGGATGTTGCGCTGCACGCGGCTGGCGATGAGCTCGAGGACCGGCAACGGTACGTCGTTCCCGTCTGTGCTCGCCTTCTTCGCGAGGATCGCGATGCGTGTCTCCAGCTCGGGGGGCTGGATGTCCGTGAGCAGGCCCCACTCGAATCGAGTGCGAAGCCGGTCCTCGAGTGTCGAGAGCTGCTTGGGCGGCCGGTCGGACGTGATGACGATCTGTTTCTGCGCACCGTGGATGGTGTTGAAGGTGTGGAAG